>JADJYJ010000032.1 GCA_016719785.1 Candidatus Amarolinea dominans | reverse complement strand
CGGCGCCTCAACCTGCAGCAACCTCCCGCCAACAGTTCTATCAGGGTCAACACGCTGGATGACGGGGCCGATACGAACGCGAACGACTGTCTGTGCGCTACCGACGATAATTCCCGGTCGCCGCAAGCCGCTGCAAACCTTCGGCCGTTTGCCCTGGCGCTGACCTGATCCAGTTTGCCATCAGCGGCACGATTGTTCTATTACTCCCGTCAAGCTTACGACAGCAGCGGCGGCGTCACGATTGATGGCTACAGCGCGCTCGGCGCCAGCCCCAACACGGCCCCGTTGACCTGGCACGCCTTCAACGCCAGCGTGACGGTGGCGCTGGATGGTCGCGATCTTGCCTTCGACGGCCTGACTGTCACCAGCCACCACAACGTGGTGCAATATGGGGATCTACGGCTTCGATGCCAACGTGGGCGTTTTCCTACTACAACGGCATTGGCTTCCCGCCGGTGGTCGCGGTAAAACCCGATCGCTTGCAATTTCAAAAGCCTGGCAGCCCGATGGCAGTCATGTTCTCCAGTTTTCAAACGCGCGGCGTCAACGTGCGCGCTCAACAAAAAAATGTGATTGGCGGCATGCCGTCTGCGGACCGCAATGTCATCAGCGGCAACCGTTTCTGTCGGGGCGTGCGCATCGAGGGCAACCTGGCGCTGACGAACACCGTACAGGGCAACCTGATCGGCCCGGCGTTGGATGGCGCGGCGGTGCTGGCCTGACAGCCAGCAACTGTACGAGTCTAATTTCACCAATATCGCCTATGACAACCTGGTGCTTGACAACGTCATCTCCGGCAACAGCGTGGCGGGCGTGGTGCTTTTGGACAGCGCGGGCGGCAACCTGGTGCGAGGCAACATCATCGGGCCAGCCGTCGGCGGAGAGGCGCTCCTGGTCGGCAGTGTCCAGAGCGACGCAGGTGGATCAGCACCAGCGCCAGTAATAACCTGGTGCAGCCAATCTGATCAGCGGTAACCGCTTCAACGGCGTGCGTATCACCGGCAGCGGCGCCTTCTGGAACCGGGTGGGCCAACACGATCGGGTTTGCCGCGGCCGGAGTGTCCCCTGCTCCGCAGCGTCCAGGCGGTGGGCGTGCGTCTGAGCGATGGCGCATCAGCAATGAGATTGGCAGCGGCAGATGCAGCGGCGCTCCTTCACTCCAGGTCACCACCACACCTCCCGGGACTGCGTACCACGAGGGCAATAGCCCTTGGCAACCGGGTGCGGCGCAATAATCTGGCGGATAATGGGCCTTTCTGCTGCCGCCGCCGGCCAAGCCTGGGGCTTGATTTAAGGCATGGCATCACGCCCAGCGATGACCCCGGTACATGGCGATAGCGGCCCCATTAGCTCTGCAGAACTTGGCCGCTCATCGGCACGATCAGCGCGCTTCATCAACCAGATACGTTTTGAGATCTTCGGACAGCCCAGAGCATTAATGCAATATCCGCTGATGATTGATTTACCGGGCCGAGGCTAGCGTGTTGGGCCAGGTGGCCGCGGGTCAGTCATGGTGGGTAGCCTGCTTTATGAGAGTACCCAGACCACGATCACGCAGCGGCTTCCTTTGGCCGCCATTCCTAATGACACCGGACCCTCACCGTGGCGACGGTGACCGATGCCTCTGGCAACACCAGTGTTCAGTCAGGCTACTGCGCCTCAGTCAGAACGCATTTGCGGTCACCAACCTGGGCGACAGCGCCGATGCCAACGTGGGCGATTGTCTGTCGCCACGACGGACGCTTGTTGGCACCCTGCGCGCTGCGCTGAGGAGGCTAACGCCTGCCCGTGACCATGCCATTGGTTTCCTGGTCGCGGGCGTCATCGTCCCCACCTCCCTGCCGGCCTTGACCGACCCTGCGGGCCTGTGGATTGACGGCACGATTGCCGGGCGCCCGTGTCAACATTTCTTCGCTTTCTCCAGCCCCATCGACGTTGCTCACGATCACGCTGAGCGGAAAACGACCAACCGCCTGACGGACTGATCCCCGGCCAGTGGACACCAATCGCATCAACGGGCTTGTCCTCACGCAGTTCACCAACCAGGGCGTCGTTATCCAGGGCAGCGCCAATCTGTTGACCGGCAACTTCATCGGCGTGGCGGCTAACGGTATCAGCGGCGCCGCGCAGTAGCAAGCGGCATCGTTATTGCTAGAACGGGCGCCTGACAACCAGATCGGCGGGACGATGCCGGCCGACCGCAACTTGATCAGCAGCAACCCCAGCGCCGGTATCATCATCACCGGCGCCGGCAGCGACCGCAACATCATCATCGGCAACAGCATTGGCCCCAGCGCAGCGGTGGCATCCTGCCCGATGGTCAGGAGCAGCAGATTGGCGTGTGGATTGGCGACGGCGCGCAGGAGAATCGCATTGGCGTGACTGCCAGCCTGATGCTGCGCCACAACTGACAGGCAGCAGCAACCTGATCAGCGGTAATCGGCAGGCCGGCATCTATCCGGACCGGGGTCGAGCCGACTCCAGGTGATGAACAACACGATTGGGCCGGCGGCCAGCGGTCAGAGTATCATCTTTGGTAGCGCAGGCCGATGGGATCGTGATCGAAGGGGCGAGCGATAACCAGGTGGGGCGTTTGGGCCAGGCTAACCAGGTCAGCGGTAACGATCAGGCCGGTGCGCATCACGGGCGCGAGCAGCCAGCCACAATCTCATTTTGGCTAACCTGATTGGGCCGGCCAGAAGCGGCACGACGCCGCTCACCGGCAGTCAACAGCAGCATGGGATCGTCATCGAAGAGGGCGCGAATGACAACCAGGTTGGCGACACCGCGGGCAGTCTGATCATCTGGCCGGGCAACGTTGTGCGCTTCAACAGCCAGGAAGGCATCGTCGTGACCGGCGAGGAGACGCTCGGCAACCGGTTGTCGTGGAACATCGGTGGTCAGGCCTGGTCGCTTTACTGACCTGACGGCGATGGTCTCACGCCCAATGATGAGGGCGATCCCGACCTGGGGCCAAATCGGCGGCAGAATTACCCATCCATCGCGACGGTGCTGTTCACTGACCCTGATCCCGGCGTACTGGCGCAGTATGAGCCGATATTGATCAGCTACCGGGTAGATTCGGCGGTCGCCGCCTCCTACCCGATCACGGTCGAGTTCTACCGGGCCGATAGCATGACTTCCGGGCAGGCGCTGTCCTACCTGGGCGCCACCAGCTACACGTTCAATGTCGCGCAAAACATCACCAGTGTGCTCTTGGAGCCGGTGCAGGCAGCGAATCTTTGCGGCCCATGGTGGCGACGGCAACCGACCGCAATGGCAATACCAGCGAGCTATCGGATCCCTTCTGCCCCGGCGCTTACCCGGATGTTGACCGCTCCGGCAGCGTGGATATTGTGGACATCATGCTGGTTGCGCATCCTCATCGGACGTTCGGCATATCTGTACGACGCGAACTGCGATGGTTTCCTGGACGTGACGGACCTGGCCACACTGGTGACGGCATGGCAGTCTTGCCTGGCCGCCAACACGCCGCCCGATCAGGCGCCTGTCGCCTGCCGCTGAGGGGTCTTACAATAGGGTGTGCAGTTCGTGCAGGCGTTTTTGCACGCCCTGGTAGAGGTCGTAGAAGATACTCCATTCGACCACATCAATGTCCGCGCCAATTCACTGGTGCGAAAGCGGCTGTAGAAATCGGCCGAGGTCATGTGGTAGCGCTGCTCGTAGTGTTCCAGTTTTTGTCGTAGACGCCGCAACTCGGCCTCGGTGTTGTCCGCTTCGGTGGCAATCACCTGCTGGATTGCACGGTCAATAAAGGCGCTCTGAAAACTCTGGCGTAGAGGTTCTGCAATCCTTGCAAGCGCACTATGGTTGATGAATCGCTCATGCTATCTTCCTCATGATGGCGGCCCAGGCGGCCATTGGCTGTAGCGAGTGGCTGTCATTGTATCACAAAGCGTCCCATTGTGTGAAACAGGATGGCTACCCCCACACAATTGACCCATTGCCTGTCACCGTGGTACAATACGCACCCGTTGCCCATGATTCGTTGCCCATACTGCATCGGTTTTGATGAGCCTGGCATCGCCAGGATCGCCCTGGATGCGCGACGCCGGGCATCCACCACGCCTGAACAGATTCCGTCAGAAGGTCCGTGAGACAGAAGGAGCTGCCCATGAACGACAAGCGTGAGATTCGCTTTCGGTATTTTTACGATTGGGCCAATTCGGCCTTTTCCACCACCGTTGTCACCGTCTTCTTAGGCCCGTATTTGACCTCCATCACCAGGGCGGCCGCAGACGCCAATGGCTTTGTCTACCCTCTCGGCATCCAAGTGGGCGCAGCCTTCTTCCCTACATGGTTTCTCTTTCCGTCCTATTACAGGTCGTTTTTCTGCCCATTCTTGGCGCCATCGCCGACTACTCGCATCTGAAAAAGCAGATGCTCACCCTCTTTGCCTACATCGGCGCCATCGCCACGATGTGCATGTATTTTCTGCAAGGCAGCAACTACCTCCTGGGCGGCCTGCTCTTTCTGATCGGTAACCTGAGCTTTGGCGCTTCCATCGTTTTCTTTAACGCCTACTTGCCGGAAATTGCCAGCGCCGACCGCCGCGACAATGTCTCGGCCATGGGCTTGCCACCGGCTACCTCGGCGGCGGTCTGCTCCTGGCCCTCAATCTGGTCCTGTTTTCAAAGGCCGCAGACTTCGGTCTGGATACCGCGATGGCGGTGCGCATCAGCCCTTCTTCGGCCGGCGCATGGTGGGCGCTCTTTACCCTGATTCCCATCCGCATGCTGAAGGCGTGAGCCGCTGGCGCTTTACCCGCCGGCGAACGTTACACGACCGCCGGTTTCAAGCAACTGCGCGCCACCCCTGACCAGGCTCCCCAGCTTATCCGCAAACCATGCCTTCCTGATCGCTTATCTGCTCTACAACGACGGTATCCAGACCGTCATCGCCCTCTCATCCCAGTTCGGGCAGGAAGAATTGAAACTGTCCATTGATACCCTGACCGCGGTCATTCTGATGGTGCAGTTCATCGCCTTTTGGCGCGGCCATCTTCGGCCGCATTTCCCGCTATGTGGGCACCAAGCGCGCTATCTTTGGCAGCCTCGTCATCTGGACAGGCGTCGTCATCTACACCTACGGCGTGCTCAAGGCCGAAGATGCCGCCGGCTTTTTTCGCGATCGGCGCCGTCATCGCAGGGTTCTTGGCGGCAGCCAGGCTCTCAGCCGCTCGCTCTTCTCCCCACAGATCCCATCCGCCAGGAGGCCGAATACTTCAGCCTCTACGAGGTCAGCGAACGCACACCAGTTGGCTCGGCCCACTCCTGTTTGGCCTCAGCCTGCAACTTACCGGCAGCTACCGCATTGCCATTCTGTCGCCTGATCGTCTTCTTTGTGGCTAGGCATGCTCCTCCTCACCCGGGTCAACGTGGCCCAGGCCATCCGTGAGGGCAGGCAATGAGGTACCGGCGCACCTCTAGGATGACAAAACCCTTGCATTGGAATCACTGCGCCGGGGGCGTTGGGCGCCCTGGCGCTGGCCTTACTGGCCCAATCCCTGCTCACTCAGACGCCTTTCGCCCTCCCCTGGTTGACGCCTTGCGCGCCGAGACGGCCCATCTCCTGGCTTGGCCTGCTGGGCGCCGCCATGCTCCCTGCTTGCCCTGGCGGCCGCGCCTGAACCGCGCGCGCCTGCTCTAGCCGGAACCGCCGCGCCCGCAGCCGCTTTCGGCCCTGGCCTTCACTCTGGCGTTGAGCCTGGCCCTGGCCCTGCTGGGCTACCTGGCTTGCCTGGCGCTCTATCTCAGCGCCGGCGAGAGCCTTTGCCGTGCGCGCCTTGTGGCTGGCGGTCCGCTCCTGTTCCTCGCCTCCTATCTGCCCATGCGTTAACGCCCGGACCGCGCCGCCACCCTGCCGTCTGACACCTGGTGGGAATGGGCCTTGCTGGCCCTCATGACGGCCGCGGCCTTTGCCCTGCGTGCCCGCTACCTGACCGCCATCCCCGGCAACATTGACGGCGACATCACCGTCGTCGGGCGTGAAGCCCTCGCCTTGATCGGCCAGCCCGCCTGGATCGGCATCAACACCTACTTCCAGTTCCCCAGTTCTTCTACATGCTTCCGCCCTCTCCATGCGCCTGTTCGGACAGGACCTCTACGGGCTATTCCTCGGCTCCGTGCTCATCGGCGCCGCCACCATTCCTGCCGTCTTCTGGCTGGGGCGTGAGCTGGCCGATCGCCGCGTCGGGCTGTTGGCGGCCGCCCTGCTGACCATCAGCTACACCCACAACCACCTGAGCCGATCGTCATCCCCAGCGCCCCTGCTCATCGTCACGCTGTTCTGCGCCTGCCTCTGGCGCGGCTTGCGTACAGGCCGCGGCGTCTGGTTTGCACTGGCCGGCATCCTGTTCGGCCTCAGCCCGCTGGTCTATTACGGCGCGCGCGTCACTTTCGTCATTCTGCCGCTGCTGTTTCTGTGGTGCTGATCTGGCAGCGCCGCCAGCTCAGCGGCCAGTGGCGCACCTGACTGGCCCTTGTCTTTGGCGCCCTGCTGGCCTTTGGCCCCCTGCTGGGCTATGCCCTACGTCAGTTCGACGTGGTCATGGGCCGCACCGGGACCGTCACCCTCACCAACCCCATCGTCTACGAACATCTGCTCAACAAATACGGCGTCTCCACCCTGCCGGCCCTGCTCGTGCGCCAGATCGAACGCACGCTTCTCACCTTTCACCTCTACAGCGACACCAGCCCGCAGTTTGCCTTTCCCGGCCCCATGCTCGACTGGCTGACCGCCGCGCTGCTGACGCTGGGCCTGGGCCTGGCGCTCGCGTCTGCGTGATGCGCGCCCTTCCTGCTCGTGACTTGGTTTAAGCGGCCAGCCTGGTCCTGGGCGGCGTTCTCACCAATGACCCGCCCAACTGGGTTCACCTGGGCATCGTCCTGCCCGCGGTCGTCATCCTGGCCGCGCAGGCCGGCGTTTACCTGTGGAGCCTCCTGGCGCGGCCGCTCGATCAGTATGGCCGCCTTGCGCTGGCCGCGCTGCTGGTCATTGCGCTGGCCGCGGTCGGCGTCAACAACTGGCGGACCTACGCAACCTGGTCCGTGACCAGTGTCCAGCCGCGCACCAGCATGGTCGCTTCATCAGCCGCCTCCCGGCGACACCCAGGTTCTGCTGGTGCAAGAGCCTTTCTCCTGGGATGACAGCGTCTTTCAGTTCATGAACCACAACGTCAACGGCCGCAACATCACCTTCTGAAGAGATTCGCCAGGGAATCTTGCCGCCCGCGCTCCGTGCAAGAAGATGCTGCTCCACTCGCGTTCATCGTGCCGCCGGAACAGCGCGATCTGCTGCCGGTCTTGCAGGTCGCGTATGAACGTGACAGCGGCGGCGCTGTGTCCACACAGGAAATCAGCCAAAACAACTGGCGACTGTTCAGCGCCCTCCAGGTCACGCCGCCCGGCTACACGCCAACGGTCCCACCTGCGGGCCTGGGCGGCGACAATCCCTTGGCCGGGCCTCTGGCGATCGGCGGCCTGGTCGCGCTTTTTCTCTGCTGGCGCTGCGGGCCTGGCGCCGCCGCGCGCCCATCGTGCCGCCGGCCGCGGACACACCCCGCCGCGGCCGTGCCTTTGCCATGACCCCGGTTACAACTGTGGGCGCGCCCCGGTTGTGGTGCTGACCGATAGCGAAGCTGTGATCCTGGCGCCGGCGGTTGAAGACTCAACGCCCGTCCCTGCCTTGCCTGACACACTGATTTGCCGCCCCGCCGGCCGGGGATACACCACCCGCTTCGCCATGATCGCCAAACGGCTGCTGCACCGCCGCGTTGGGCGCTATGAACTAAGTCTGACCCGGCACGACCTGGCGGTGGCGGAATCAGAACAGGATGCAGCGCTTGCGGTTGCTGCTGAACCGAGCCTGCGCCGCCGCCTCTGCCGCGCGTCACCTGGCGCAGACTGGCCGGCATCCTGCTGGCACTGGCACTCGCCTACCTGGCGCAGGCCTTTTATGACGGCGCCGGTCTGCGCCAACTCCTGGCCAGCACCCTGGGCAACGCCATCTCATTGGCCTGGTTCGAGCCGAACCGCTTGCGCATCGGCACGGCGCTCTACCTGCTGGCCCTGGGCCTTTTGCCTGGCTGACGCCCGCCATCTGGACACGGCCGGATCAGCGCGTCCGTCGTCAAGCGCGCGCGGGCAGCTTGGTCAACCGGGTTGGGCGTAGCCTGCTCTTGCTCGCGGCCCTGGGCAGCGCGGCGTTCGGCCTGCAGCGCTTTGCCTGGCAGGGCGAAGACGGCAGCGTCCAGGCGATCTGGCTGCTCAGCATCCTGCTCTTCCTGGCCTCGCAAGCGCCCTGGCAGCTTCTGCGACGGGCCGGCGGCGCGACGCGGCGCATCTGGCCGGCGCGTGCCACCCTGTTCAATTTGCTCATCCTGGTCGTCATTCTGAGCGCGGCCTTCTGGCTGCGCGTCAATCGCCTGGAAATCATCCCCTACGATTTTCACGGCGACATGGCCTCCTACGGCATTCAAGGCCGCGAGATCATCATGGGCAACCAATGGCGCCTGTTCCAGGAGGGTTGGGCCAACATCCCCATGATCGGCTACCTGCCCACCGCGGCCGCCATGGCCCTCTTCGGCAACAACCTCTTTGGCCTCAACATGAGCGCGGTCATCGCTGGTATGCTCAGCCTGCTGGCCTTCTACCTGTTCATCTGGCGCCTGTTCGATAGCCCGCGCCTGGCCCTCCTGGCTACTGCGCTGGTGGCGATCAACGTCCCCCATATCCATTTCGCGCCTGGCCGCACATGGACCCCTGGCCGTTCAATCTGTTCGCCCTCTTCCTGCTGGTGGATGGCTTACGCGCGCCGCAACTTTTCCCTGGCTCTGGCCGGGGTTCTCCTCAGCTTTGGCCTGCAAATGTACTACTCGGGCCGTGTCGTCCTCTTCATCATCGCCGGCTTTCTGCTCTTCGCCCTGCTCTTCCGCCGCGACTGGATCAAGGGCAACCTGATCGGCCTGACCCTCATGGCGTTGGGCCTGCTGATCGGCCTGGGCCCCAGCCTCATCTACTTTGCCCGCAACCAGGATGCGCTGGTCGAACGCAGTCGTTCGGTCTTCCTCTTCTACCCGGCCGTCATGAACCACCTCATGGGCAAGTACGGCGTATCCACGCCCTGGGCCGTCTTCCTGGAGCAGGCGCGGCTCTCGCTGTTGATGTTCCATGTCAGCGCGGACTCCACACGCAGTTCGGCTACCGGCACCCCATGTTCAGTTCCGCTATCTCGCCGCTCATCGCCCTGGGCTTTGGCTACGCGCTGCGCCGCTGGCGCACACCCGGCGCCGCCCTGGCGCTCATCTTCTGGGTGCTCAACCTCTTCATCGGCAGCATCCTCACCGGCGACGCGCCCTTCTGGCCGCGCCTGGTCGGCATGACGTTCGCCGGCGCCTGGTTCGCCGCCCTCGCCTTGACCGGTTGGGGCATGAGGGTGCGCCCTCGTGCCCTTACGCTGGCGCCGCCTGTTGGGGCGTGAGGGCTACGCCCTCGTGCCCCTACTGGTGATATTGACCCTCGTCGGCTGGCAGGACTGGAATCTCTACCGCGAAACGGTCAAAATCGCCGCGCGGCCGCAAACCCTCATCGGCCGCTACCTGCGCGACCTGCCCACCGACATCGCGGCCTGCGACTTTGCCGATGAATACGCCCTGCAGGTGCGCGAGACCGCATTCCTGGCCTGGCCGCGGCCCTTGATTGACCTGCCCACCGAGGCGCCCAACGGCTTGATCGAGAGCTGCCCAGGCCCGCCCTTCGTCTGGATCGTCTACCCCCACCAACCCACGCGGCTCTCGCGATCACCAGCCGCTGGCCCAACGGCGTGCTCGAAGAACACCGCATCCCCCGGCGGCGGCCTGCTCTTCAGCAGCTACCTGGTGCTGAACGGCGAACCAACGCGGGGAATGCAGGTGCCGCCGGTGGTCACACCAGAGATTGGCGCGCCGCCTGCCGTTGCCGGCTATCACGCCTTTTACCCGGATGGTTCATCCTTCACGCCGGCGCAGACCTTCCTGGGCGACGAGACCGGCTCGGTGTGGCAGATCAATGCCATGCGTCACCGTGACCGAGGCCAACTGGTGCTGCACATCGGCCCGCTGCCGGGTCATGACGGTGTGTTCGATTACGTGCGCCTGCTCAACGATGAGGGTCAGGAGATTCGCATCGAAGCCGAAGATGCGATGTTCACCACCGGTGATACCTACGCGGGTCTGGAGGGCAGTGACGGGCATTGGTGGCGCCAGGCGTTCAAGCCGTTCAGCGGTGGCTACGGCGTGGTGGCGCAGAAAAACGAGATGGTGCCTGTGCTGACCACCACCATCGCCGCGCCAGACGGCGAGTACACTCTGCTCATCGGCTCGTTCCAGGGCGATCATGACAACGGCGTGTTCGGCCTCGGCATCACTGGTCCTCGAACCATAGGGCGCCGTTCACCTGGCTTTGACGCCGCGGTACCCGTGTGCTATGATGGGGCATCAGACAGACAGGAGAGACAGATCATCACCGTGAGCACAACACCCCACAGGCTGTCGGTCATCATCCCGGTGTACAATGAGCGGGGACGATCGAGGAGATCGTGCGCCGCGTCCCTGTCCGCCGCTCGACGGCGTTGAAAAAGTCATCCTGGTGGATGATGGCTCCACAGACGGTACGCGCGACATCCTGCGCCAGATGCAGGCCAAGCAGGCGGCCGCGATGCACATCGTCTTTCATGAGTTCAACCAGGGCAAGGGCGCGGCCATTCGCACCGGGCTGCACCACATCAGCGGTGACCTGGTCGTCATCCAGGATGCAGACCTGGAGTACGACCCGCGCGAGTACGGGGTGCTCATTCAGCCCATTCTGGAGGGGAAGGCCGACGTGGTCTACGGTTCCCGCTTCCTCGGCTCGCACCGGGTCTTCAACTTCCTGCACATGTTGGGCAACAAATTCCTGACCCTGATCACCAATCTGCTCTACAACACCATCCTGACCGACATGGAAACCTGCTACAAGGTATTTCGGTCGGCAGTGTTCAAGGACATCAAGATTCGCGCCAATCGCTTTGATTTCGAGCCGGAGATCACCGCCAAGATTCTCAAACGTGGTTATCGCGTCTTCGAAGTGCCCATCTCCTACAACGGCCGTGACGCCGACGAGGGAAAGAAAATCAGCGCTTGGCGCGATGGTTTGCCGGCCCTGTGGGCTTTGATCAAATATCGTTTCGTCGAGTAGGGGCACGAGGGCGGTAGCCCTCATGCCCCTACAACGAGCAACAAGCCCCAACAAGAGGTTGCTGTGGAGATCCCCTGGAACACAATGCCGAACTAGACGATCCGATTGGCCGCGAGACCTTGCGCCGCATGGCGAGCGTAGATCGCTACAACCGTTGGATCCTGACGAAATTGCGCCGTACGCGGGTCGCCGCCTGCTCGAGGTGGGCTGCGGCATCGGCAACATGACCAGCTATTTCCTGGGCCTGGACGAGGTGGTTGGTCTGGATCGCCTGCCCAGTTCGGTACGCTACGTGCGCGCCGCATTTGCCGACCGCCCCAATGTCCATATCTGCGAGGGCGACATCACCACGCGTGACACCGTGGCCCAACTGGCCGGCCATCGCCTTGACACCGTGATGTGCCTCAACGTCCTGGAGCACATCGAAGATCACCAGACCGCGCTGCGCCACATGGCCGAACTGCTGACGCCGGGCGGCCGGCTGCTGCTCTTCGTCCCGGCCGGCGCGTACATGCACGGCACCCTGGACAGCGCGCTGGGGCATTTCCGCCGCTATGACCGCGGCCAACTGCGCAGCCTGGTGAGCGCGACCGGCCTCACGATTCTGCGGCTGAGCTACCTGAACATCGCCGGCATTCCCGGTTGGTGGCTCAACAGCCGCGTCCTCAAGCGCGACATCCTGCCTCACGGCCAACTCAAGCTGTTCAACCTGCTGGCCCCGCTCTTCATCGGCGCCGAGCGCCTCCTGCGCCGGTGGGGATGTGCCGCTCGGCCAATCGCTCCTCTGTATCGCCCAGAAACCGACGCAATGACTGCTTCCACCGCGCAACTGCGCTGCGCAAACGCCTCGACGGCCCGCTCAAACTGGCGATCAGCCTGGCGCTGATGGCCCTGCTGCTGCGCGCGGTCCATTGGCGTGAGATTTTCGCCGTCCTCACCCACATCCACGCCGGTTGGTTTGCCCTGGCCCTGCTGCTCTTTCAACTCGGCGTGCTGGTGCGCGCGGCCCGCTGGCAGATCCTGCTGCGCCGGCGGCGTCCCCGCGCCCCTGGCGCTGCTGGTGCGCTGGTACTTCATCGGCAGTCTGTTCAACACCGTCCTGCCCACCGGCTTCGGCGGCGACGCGGTCAAGACCGTGGCCCTGGGCCGTTACGCCGGCCGGCCCGGCGTGGTGCTCGGCTCGGTCCTGCTCGATCGCTTCAGCGGCATGGCCATGCAGATGCCCATCGGCATCATGGCGCTGCTGCTGGCGCCCGGCGCGGCCAGCCCGGCCGTTGGCTGGCTCCTCGGTCTGCTGTTCGGCGCCTGTGCGCTGATCGTCCTGCTGATGGCGCGGCGCGATTGGGCGTTGGCCTTGCAGCGCCGCTTCCCGGCCGTGGCGCGGGTCAAGGCCGGCCAAATCCTGCTCGACGCCATCCCCACCTATGGCCTGCGTCCTCTCCTGGCGTCGTTTGGCGTCTCGCTCATCTTCAACGCCCTGCTCATTGGCCTCAACATCTGCCTGGGCCTGGCCGTAGGCGCCGCCATTCCCTGGCGCTACTACCTGATCTTCGTGCCGCTCATTTCTGTCTCCCTCGTGCTCCCCTCCTTCGGGGGCCTGGGCGTGCGCGAATTCAGCTACATGGCCCTGTTCACCCAGGTAGGCGTCACACCGGCGGCCGCGGCCGCGATGGGTCTGCTCTTCTACGCAGTCACGATGGGCGGCGCGCTGGTTGGCGGCATCCTCTACCTCACCCCGGCCGCCTGGTGGGAACCGGCGCCTGACAGCCGCAGCCTGGGGGTGGAACAGCCATGACCCATCCCACAGCCTCGGCGGCGCCCCATGTCTCGGTCGTGGTGCCGTTGTACAACGAGGAAGAGAGCATCGCGGGCCTGCAGGCGCAGCTCACCGCCGCGCTGACCGGCCTGGGCCGCCCCTTCGAGATCATCGTGGTGGACGATGGCAGTCGCGATGACTCCTTTGCCCTGCTGCGCCGCTGGCAATTGCAGGACCCCGCGCATGTGCGCGTGGTGCGCTTCCGCCGCAACTTCGGTCAAACGGCCGCCTTCGCCGCCGGCTTCGAGCGCGCCCGCGGGGAGATCATCGTCACCCTGGATGCCGACCTGCAAAACGACCCGGCCGACATCGGCCTGCTGCTGGACAAAATCGCGGCTGGCTACGATGTCGTCAGCGGCTGGCGCGTGCAGCGTCAGGACGCCGCGCTGAGCCGGCGGCTGCCCTCGGTCATCGCCAACGCGCTCATCTCCCGCGTCACCGGCGTGACCCTGCACGATTACGGCTGCTCGCTCAAAGCCTATCGCCGCGAGGTGCTGCAGAACGTGCGCCTGTACGGTGAACTGCACCGCTTCATCCCCGCCATCGCCAGTTGGATGGGCACGGCCGTGGCGGAAATTCCCGTCTCTCACCGGCCGCGGCAGTTCGGACGCTCCAAGTACAACCTGAGCCGCACTTTTCGGGTGATCTTGGACCTCATCACGGTGCGGTTTCTGCTCGGCTACGCCACGCGGCCGCTGCACGTCTTTGGCGGCATCGGTCTCACCCTGGGCGCTGTGGGCACGTTGATCGGCATGTACCTGACCTATCTCAAGCTGATCCTGGGACAGAGCATCGGCAGCCGTCCGCTGCTGCTCCTGGCCGTTCTGCTGGTCGTGCTGGGCGTGCAGATGCTGAGCATCGGCCTGTTGGGGGAGATGACCATGCGCACCTATTACGAGGCGCAAAACAAACCGATCTACGCGATTCGCGAGATTCTGGAAAATCAAGAGGCAACACAAGAGCCATGACAGCCAACCCATTGGAAAACGTCCCCATTGTGTCTATCGTTCGCCGCAATCACGGCATCGAACATGCCACGGTCTCTCTGCTGACGGCGCGCCGGGCCGACCGGCGTATCGTGGCGCGCAGCGACACCCGTGGTTTCATCATCTTTGGTGAGATCGAGACGCAGGAGTTGGAGCTGGCGGCCAAAGAGGCGCTGCGACGCCTGCAGGCCGGCGACGCCCACATGGCGGTCCATCCTAACTGCGGCACCAACTTTGTCACCTCCGGCATGTTGGCGGGCCTGGCCGCGTGGGCCGTCACGGTGCTCAGCACGCAGGGCGAGCGCAAACGCTCCGCCTGGGAAGCGCTGCCCACCGCGTTCACAGCCGCCACCCTGGCGCTCTTCGTGGCGCAGCCATTGGGACACACCTTGCAGGAATTTGTCACCACCTCAGCCCAGGTGCAAGGCGTGCGCCTGGGCCAGGTGACGCGCCGCGCCGACCTGGGCGGCGTGCCGGTGCATTTGGTAGAGCTGATCCACCCCTGAGACTTCTGAACCCTGGGAGATTTCGCGGGTCTGGCGTAAGTGGGCACGTATGATTTATTTGATTCATGGAGACGAGGAATTCTTGCGCGCGGAGGCCCTGGCCGAGATCAAGACGGCGTTGGGGCCGCCGGAATTTGCGCAGCTCAACACCGCCGAGTTGGATGGCGCGCGCTTTTCGCGGGCGGACTTGCACCACGCGTGCGACGCCATGCCATTTCTGGCGCCGCGCCGCCTGGTCATCCTCAACGGCGCGCTGACCGCGTTCGCGCGCAAGGCGCAGCGCGGCCAGGGCAAGGGCCGCGGTCAGGCTGACGCCGCCGGTGTGCGCTCCGCCGAAGATGCTGGCCCATCGGCCGGCGAGGGCGGCGAGGCGCTGCCGGCCGCGGCCAAGGAACTGCGCGGCGCCCTGATCGCCTACCTGGCGCATGTGCCGGAAAGCACCGACCTGGTGCTGCTGGAGCCGGCGCTGGTGCGCAAGACCGACCCGGTGTCGAAGGCGCTGGAGAGTGCGGCGTTGGCGCCGCGCGTGCGCATCCTGCTGTGTCAATATGACGGGGAATGGTGGAAACAGGACGAATGGCTGTTGAACTGGCTGACGCAGCGCGCGCGCCAACGCAAGATCAAGATCGAACCGGCGGCGACGCGGGCCTTGACCGAACTGGTGGGGCACGACTTGCGCCTGCTGGATCAGGAGCTGAGCAAATTGCTGGCCTACAGCGCCAACGCCCGCGCCATCAGCGTGACCGATGTCAAGCTGCTGGTGAGCGGCGTGCGCGAACGCAGCGTGTTCGAGATGGTGGAGGCCCTGGCTGGCGGCAATGGCAAGCAGGCGGTGGCGCTGCTGCAAAGCCTGTTGGCCGCCGGTGAGCAGCCGTTGGGCATCCTGGGCATGATCGCCTGGCAGTTCCGCCTGCTCTTGCAGGTCAAAGAACTGATGAGCCAGGGCCAAAGCCAGGATGCGGCCGGCGCAGCGTTGGGCCAGAAGCCATTCACCATGAAGAAGGCCTGGCCCCAGGCCCAACGCTTCAGCCTGGCGACGTTGGAATGGGCGATGGAACGCCTGCTCGAAACCGACATCGCCATCAAGACCGGCCAAATGGAAGACCGCCTGGCGCTCACCATGCTCGTCGCCGAGTTGAGCCAGAGCCGTTAGGGCATCAGGGCGCAGCCCGCGTGTCCTTGATGGTCCGCAGGCTGGCGATGAGCAGCAGCCCCATGATCGCCGCCCACAGCCAGAAGGGCGCACTGGCGCCTCCCCATTGAAAGACCACACCGCCGAGCAAGGGCGCCAGCGCATTGGCGCCGCTGAGAAACGCCGCGCTGATGCCCAGGATGCCGCCGCGCTCATTGTCGGCCACCCGTTTGGTGATCAGGCTGTTGATTGCAGGCTGCAGGACGCCGCCGCCGATGGAGGCCGGAATCATCGCCAGGAGCAGCCAGCCAAGCCCCAGCCAGCCCTTGCTGGCATCGGAGGGCAGAGCGATGGGCAGGTTGTAGGTGGGCGGCGTCTCGCCCGGCAGGCGTCGCGTACCGGCGTCAGTCGCGGTCAGCTCTTGCGTGAGAGCGGCGGTGTTGTACCAGGGCGGCGGCTGGCGCGGCGTCAGCGCGGTGAGGGCCAGGCCCAGGGTGAGGGTTGCCAGGCCCAGGTAGATCAAGCGGCGGTCGCCCCATCTCCGGCTCCAGCGGCCGATCAGACCGCCCTGCACAGCCACGACGATGATGCCCACGAACACGAAGATGATGGCATTGCCCGACGCGTTGAGACCCAGGCGGTTCAGGGTGAAGAGCGCCAGCATCTGCTCGAAGCCACCAAAAGCGATTTGTTGCGCAAAGATGAGCACCAGCAGCATGCCAACCTGGGGATGGCGCAGCGCCTCGAACATGGCCGCGAAGCCGAGCATGGGTTTGGACTTATCGGTGTTGCGCTTGTCCGGGCCATGCGTTTCTTCCAGCAAAAACCAGGTGAGCAGGATCGAGATGGCGGAGAAGATGGCGGCGATGAAGGCCGGCACATGGTAGTTGTTGGCGCTGAGGGACAGCGAGACGAAGGCGATGATCGGTCCAATGACAAAACCGAGACCAAAGGCCGCGCCCAGCAGCCCCAGGCCCTGCGTGCGCGTCTTTTCGTTGGTCACATCGCTGATGACCGCCTGCGCGGTGGCGATGTTGGCGCCGGAGAGGCCGTCAATGATGCGGGAGGCAAACAGCAGCCAGAGCGAGTTGGCCGCGCCCAGCACCAGAAAACCAACCAACGTGCCCACCTGGCTGATGAGCAGAATGGGCTTACGGCCAAAACGGTCGGACAGGCGTCCCAGGATGGGCGCGCCGATGAACTGCATCAGCGGATAGGCCGCGCCCAGCACGCCGATCAGCGCGGCGCTGGCGCCAAACGAGGTGGCGTATAGAGGCAGCAAGGGAATGATGATCGTCAGACCGAGCAGGTCAATCAAGACGATGATGAAGATGGGAAGGACTCTCTTGAAGTCCAGTTTGTCAGCGGCGTCCGTGGAGACGGCCGCAGCAGTAGTGGTGCTCATGAATGAACCTTTGTTGTTATGAATTTCTAACCCAAAGTTGTTAGTCGCGGCGCGCGGCGCCATCGAAGAAGACATCAATCATCAGATCAATGGCAGCAGCGGGCGTGCCCAGTTCGTGCTCGTGCGCCGGGTAGAAGAACGGGTACATCATCCCGAGCAAGAGCCAGGTGGTCACATGAATGTCCAGGGCGTGCAATTCCCCGCTGGCGATGCCGTTGCGCAGAATGGCCTCCACCTGGGCGATAAATTTGGTGTAATAAACCAGGCCGAAACGGGCGCGCGCCTCCTGGCTCAACTGCGGCATCTCCTGGCTGGCCAGGCGAATCAGCGCGCGCTGCTCCGGCGGCTGCGCAAAGATGGCAAGCATCAGGCTGCGCACCTGGCTGCGCGTAGACCCGTCGGCCTGCTGAATCTCCAGCAGCACGCGTTCGATAGTGTCCAGGTACGCGGTGAGGATCGCCAGCAGCAGGTCTTCCTTATCTTTGAAATGATAGTACAGACCAGCCTTGGACCCCCCCACCGCTTCGGCAATTTCACGCATGGAGATACGGTGGTAGCCCTGCGTGACGAACAGATGGGTCGCCTCTCTCAGAATGCGTTGTTGCATGAGGTCGGAGACCTCGTGCAACAACGTTAACCGAGCCGCAGCCACGGCCTCGCCACAGAGGAGAAGGGCCACGGGATGGACAGCAGCACCAGCACGATCGCCAGGCCAAAAAAGATCGCAATCTGGCGGAATTTGGCGCTGTCGCTGCTGGCCTTCTTGGCCCGAGCCCAACCGATGTGCGCCAGAACGACGGCAATCAGCATGGCGAACAGGTGGTCAACGGCAAAGAAGCGACTACCGGACTGCGACATGGCGCCGCCCAGGTCACGCAGCGCATTGGTGGTGACGGGGCTGTAGAAGAAGTAGAGCAGCAGGCCAATGAGGAGCTGCGTGTCCATCGCGCTGGTGAAGATGATGCCCAGGCGCTTGTCGAGCGCGGTCCAAGCCTGGCCGCCTCGCAACCCGCCCAGGGCGCGGCCTACAGAGGCTAACGCCGCCAGCACGATGAGCCAGCGAACAATCGAATGAAGCGTCAAGAGAACGCTGTACATAGAGGGTCACTCCTAAATGTTGTTGCGGCACAAGGGTCACACCCTCGCGCCTTACCGACCGGTCGGTCAGTTGAGTGAGATTATATTGGATACATCCATGGGTGTCAAATCAAGGGCCTACGCCGACAACTTGCCAATTTCACCGCGGGCGCTTAGAATACCGATTGAGGTTCCTATGTGTACAACTGTCAACGCCGGCCAGCGACCGTATTTCTTTTGGGACTACGAGATCACGGACGAAGAAGTCCGTGCCCTTCTTCGTGGTGGCACGCCGTTCGAAAAAGCCTGGATCATCAGCCGCATCCTGGGACACGCCGGTTGGGACGATATCTGGCGCTATCTGACAGTGGCTGACATCCGCGCAAACTTCGAGAACCTACGCTTTCGGCGGGCGCAGGATCAGGAGTTATGGACCTACGCGCTGGAGAAGTGGACGAACCATGTATAACGCACACCGTTCCGATCTCGTCTCTCCCTGGCTCACACCGCTCCAGGCGAGCGTGCTCGAACGTTTCTTCGCTACCGAGGCGGGTGAACGTTTCTTCCTGACGGGGGGTACGGCCCTGGCTGCGTTCCATTTGCATCACCGCGTCAGCGTAGACCTCGATCTGTTCACCCTGGACGATCTGGCCTTGCGCGAGACCGACGTATTGATTCCTCAACTGGCGGCCGGTCTGGGTTGTCGTCTCGGAGCGATGCGCCGCACAGAACATTATCGAGAAATCTTCCTCGAACCAGATACCGATGCCCCATTGAAGATAGATTTGGTGCAAGACTTTGGACCTCAGTACGGCGAGCACATCAGAATTGATCGAGTCATTGTAGACAGTATCGAAAACATCGGCGCCAACAAGATCACAGCCATCTTGGGTCGCACCGAGCCGAAAGATTTCGTGGACCTGTGGTTTATCCTTCGGGCCGGGTACGACTTCGACGACTTGCTGGCGAAGGCGCAGACCAAAGATACCGGGACGCACCCATTCTACCTGGCCGGGTCGCTCCGACAGGTGCTCAACTTCCGACGTCTGCCGGTCACTACGCCGCCTCTGGCACTCTTCGATCTGCAGCGTTTCATGCTGGCGCTTGCCGATCGAATGTTGGAACAGACACGCCCGCCGGGGAACGACTCTGCCACCTGATCCAGGCATGAAGTGACCCATCATCGGCGATTTGTAACTATTTGTATCGCGGGTGCAGCGACGAGAATGTTCGAGACAGACGCCTGCACAGATTGCGCCATCTACTTTTCGGCCGGCATCTCCGCCGCGGCGACGAAGATGGTGATTGCTGGATGATCGAAGAGGCGGAAGGTCAGTTCGGCGCCACGGTCGTCCCAGGCGAAGGGGCCGAGCCGGGGCGTGACCTCGAAGGTCTTCAGCACGCGATAGCCGGCCTGGCCGGCGGAGAGTCGGCGGTAGAAATCGGCCTGGGCCGGGAACTGCGCGGCCGCGGCCGTGAAGCGTTCGGCCCAACTACTGCCCACGATGACATAATCGGTGGTCAACAGATTCTGTAAATAGGTCTCGGTTTGTTCGGCCGAGACTTCCGGCGCCTGATAGCGCACGCTGCTCACCCCGGCCACCTCGTAGGGATTCCAGATGCGCCACTCGTAACCCTCCAGGCCGTACTCAGCGGCGGCCCTGTGCAGCAGCAGTCCCTCATCCTTTTCCACCAGAATAGACGCGCCGGCCGGTATCTGCTTGCGAATCCAGTCCGCGGCCTGCAAGCGCACATCGGGCTGGCGATAGATCTGCACGAAGACCAGGGTGTGCAGCAGCCCCGCGGCCACGATCAGCAGCACGACCAAACGCAGCCCCAGCCGCCAGCGCCGCGGGCCATCCCACAAGTCGGCCAGCAGGCGGCCGGCCAGGATGCACAGCGGCGGGATCAGCGGCAGCGCGTAGCGGATGAATTTGGCGTACGCGCCGCCGGCCACGACGAAATAGGCCAGCAGCCAGGACAGCAGAAAGGCGTCGGCAAACCAGTTCCCCCATACTTGGGGGTCAGGGGGCACTTGACTGCCGCCTGAACTCAGAGCAGCAGACTCCGACGCGGCCCCGGCGCTGAAGATCTCACGTCGCGCCTGCCACAGCCGCCAGAAGCTGTAACCCACCCCGGCCAGGCTCAAGCCGGTGAGCGGCAGGCCCAGGCCGTAGCGCAGCCAGTTCGTCACTGCGTAGAGGTAGGGCGTAGTTCCCTCGAACTGCGCCGTGTAGAGCACGCGCAGGCTGCCGGCCACCACCAGGCTCTGCGTGCGCACGCTGTCGTTGCGGTCCAGGTCGAAATAGGCGGTCGGATCGAGCAGCGCGTAAGGGTTCAGCGCCAGCCATAGGACAACGACCACCAGGCCGCACAGCATCATGTACATCATGTAGGGGCATGAGGGCACGGCCCTCGTGCCCCTACTACCGCGGATGTGCGCCAGGTGCGCGACCAGCACAGGGACCACCAGCAGCCCCGCGCCAATTTTGACCGACATGGCGAGCGCGACCGCGGCGCCGGTCAGCACATAGTCGCGCCAGGCGCCGGTGCGCGCCACGCGTGCGGCCGCTAGCAAGGCCAGCATCATCAGCAGCACCAGCAGCGAATCCACCGTGCCGAAATGCGCCTCGCGCACCGGCAGCAGGCTGATCGCCAGCAGTAAGCCGCTCCACAGCGCGGCGCGTTGTTGTCGGGGCATGAGGGCAGTGCCCTCGTGCCCCAACGCCGACGCCAACGCCATCGTCAGACCCACCGTCGCCGTGCCGGCCGCGACTGCCAGCAGGCGACCCACGTAGAGCATGGGCGCGGAATCGAACGGCAGGGCAACCAGGGTCTTGAGCCAGGTCAGCGCCCCATCGGCCAGCGCGGTGCTGAGCGCCAGCAGATACAGGGGCAGCGCGCCGTAGGAGGAGGCCTGCGGATCTAGGGAGCCGGTCTGCGCAAAGCGCTGCGCTAACTGGCTGGCCAGGTAGACCACATGCGACTCATCTACGTTGAAGCTGTGCGGAAAGCCCCACGTCAGACCGACCAGGCGCAAGAGCAGGGCGAGCAGGAGGATGCCGCCCGTCAGGAGCGAGAAACGTGCGATCCGGATGAGGGAGAGGAGGCGCCAAACCAGTTCGGCTGTCCGGGACTGGAGACGACGAACGAGTGCGGCGGTCCGCATGTTCACAGTTCCCCGCGCTTGAACGCGGCGATGATGCCTTCGGCGGTGCGCGTCGCCAGCGCGGAGATGGTCAGCGCGGGGTTGACGCCCGCGCCGGTGACGAAGGGGCTGCTGTCGCCGATGAACAGGTTGGGCACATCGTGGGCGCGGCACCAGGCATCCACCACCGACGTGCGCGGATCGTTGCCCATACGGCAGGTGCCCAGGTAGTGCGATGACCCGCCCGGGCGATACTCAGGCTCCCAGATCTCAGTCGCGCCGGCCGCCTGCAAAATCTCGTCGAAACGCTGACGGATGGCCCCCAGCATCGCCTGGTCGTTGGGCCGCGGTTCGTTGACGATGCGCGGCACAGGCAGGCCGTACAAGTCCTTGACCTCGGGATCGAGGCTGACCGTGTTGCGCAGATCGGGCAGTTGATCGCCCACCGAGGCCAGGCCGACCATGTGGCTGAACAACTCCTTGACGCGCTGCTTGTGGCCTGCGCCCCAACCGGGCGCGCGCTGCGCCACGCTGAGCGGCCACTGCCAGCCGTTGTTGATCTCCACCGTGAAGCCGCGCGCAAAGCTGTTGGCCGGATCGGTTTCGTAGAAGTCCTGAATCATGCCGCCGGCCGGGATGCCGCGCCAGGCGTCCAGCCGTTCCGCGAACCGGGCGTAGGTGAAAACGGCCAGGTGCTCGGTGAAGTAGCTGCCCACCAGGCCGCTGGAGTTGGCCAGGCCGTCGGGAAAGCGCGCTGATTTGCTCAGCAGCAGCAGTCGCGGGGTTTCCACCGCGTTGCCGGCCACGACGATGGCGCGCGCCGCGATCTCCTGCTCCTGCCGATTGGCGTCGAAGTAGATGACGCTGCGCGCCTTGCCCGCCGCGTTCACGGTGATCTCCCGCGCCATGCACTGCGGCCGAATGTCCACGCGGCCGGTCGCCTCCGCCTTGCGCACATAGGTCACATCAATGCTGCCTTTGGCCGCAATTTTACAGCCCAGGCGACACGTCCCGCATTGAATGGAGGCCGGGCGCCCATTCCAGGGCTGGCTGGGCAGCGCCGTCGGTGAATGGACCATGTGCAGCCCCAGGCGGTCGGCCCCGCGCTTAATGGCCTGGCTGGCGCAGTTGTACGGGAAAGGCGGCAGCGGGAAGGGCCGGCTGCGCGGGGCATCGAAGGGATTGGCCTCCGCGCCCGTCGGCCCGGAGATGCCGATCTCGTATTCCACGCGGTCGTAGTACGGCTCGATGTCCGCGTAGGTAATCGGCCAGTTGTCCGCAACCCCGTCCGCGCTGCGCACGCGGAAGTCCGACTCATGAAAGCGCGGCGACACGCCGACGTAGACCAGGGTGGAGCCGCCCACGCCTTTGGCCCGGCTGTAGTTGAACCATTCGGCGCCGCCCGAGGTGTACAGATCGCGGCGCGGGTCTTCAGGATCGAACACGCGGGTCGAGCTGGTCTCGAAGTCGCGTTCCGTGGTGCGATAGTCCACGTAGGGGTTGAAGCGCTTGCCCGCCTCCAGCACGACGACCTGCAGGCCGGCTTCGCCCAGCTCCCTGGCGATCACGCCGCCCCCGGCCCCGCAGCCGATCACGACGACATCGGTCGTTTCGCTCATGACTCACAGCTCCCCAGACGCCCCACGTAGCCGCGCGGCTGCGGCGGGCCATCGTAGCCCAGCCAGTCCCAGGCGACCTGGCTGCTGTAGAACGCCTGCATCACGTCACTGACCAGTTGAGGGAAGAGATCGAGCGCGGGGCCGAGGCCTTCCCAGTCGTGATAGAGGTCTTGCGCCTTGCGTTCAACCCGGTCGGGCAGGGAAATCGTGGCGCGATTGATGTTCTGCTGCGTCTGATCTACCGTCTCCAACAGCGCCAGTTGTTCGGGCCGCGCCATCTCGACGAACACAACGCCGTGCATGCGCCGGGCCAGCTCATCGAAGGCCAACAGCCCGGGCGCGTACAGCGCACGCCGGTGGGCCGACGTGGCAATCAGGCGATCCATCACGTCAACCGCCTGCGCTTCGGGCGCGCCTGGCCCCGTGTTGTCTGACGGCAGCAGGTGCGAGGCCAGCGCGCCGAGCAGGACATATTCAGCCTGGGTCGCCCAGGCAATGCCGCCGGTGGGGCGCTGGCGCTCACGTTCGGCCAGCAGCGCCCTGCGCCCCTGGCTGTCCAGCGCGACTTTGCCGCCGATGCCCGCGGCCGCCAGGCCAACCGCTCCGCCCATCAGCGTGGCACGCTTGAGAAAGACGCGCCGCCCCATCCCACTCGGTGGGTTCGATTTTGGATTTTGGATTTCTGATTCAGGATTTAAGGTTTTCATTTCGATGTTTTCATCCACACGATCAACTCGCCGTCCGCTGCTTCAGCGTCTCGATAAACCGCCTGCCAGGGCGCGGGCAGGGTCGCGCCCTCGCGCCAGGCTTGCAGGGCCGGCCGGCTTGCCAGTTTGCGCGGCGAGGTAATGAGGACATCGGCCTGCACTGCGTCCGCATAGGTCAGCACCTGCGCCGGTGAGCCGTTGGGCATGGGCACATGAATCCCGCCGGCATAGAACGGAACCTGGCTGTGAACCGACAGGATGCGCAAGCCGCCCTGCGGCGCCTGCTGCGCCAGCCAGACCCCGGCCCGCTGCTGGTCCACATCCACCGCGCGGCGGCTGCTCACCGTGCTGCCGCGCGGCAGCGACAGGAGCAACACACAGACGATGATCACCGTTACTGTAGGGGCATGAGGGCGCAGCCCTCGTGCCCCTACGCCTACGCCAACGCCGGCCCAGACGCACAACAACGGGAACAGCGGGAACAGGTACCGGGTGTAGACCTGCGGCACGAGCGCGACGGTCAGCAGGGCCAGGCCGATGAACGAGCCGAGGTAGAGGGTGGCTGGCCGTGACGCGCGTGTCATCAGCGTGCGCAGGATGCCGGCCGCGATCGCCGCCAGGAAAAGCCATGAAACCAGGTAGAGCTGCATCTCCTGGCGCACGCCCCGCAGACCGTCCCACAACTGGCGCAGGCGGCTGCCTGACCAGGGCGGCGGCAGGTCCGACGCCTGTTGCTGGCTCAACGCCGCGGTGCGCTGCAAAAAGACACCGTGCGGCCGCCCGCCCGCGTCCAGGCCATACGCGGCATCCACGTAACTCTCGCCCTGGGCCATGCGCCCGGCGATGACGAAGTTCAAGGTGCTTTTGGTTTCGAGCGTCACCCGGTCGAGCGTCAGGCTGAGCCACAGCACGTAGGGCGCGGCCACCAGCGCGAACGCGGCCAGTAGGGGCGCGAGGGCGCAGCGCCGAGACCAGAGATCAGAGGCCAGGGACCTACGCCAGCGAACGGGCGCGAGGGCGCAGCTCGCGTGCCCCAACGACCACGCGACGACGAGCGCCAGCGCGAGCGCGCCTTCGACGCGGGTCAGGTAGGCCAGGCCCAGGCAAAGCCCTGCGCCGAGCGCCGAGCGCCGCCCGCCGACCTGGACAACTCGCCAACCCCAGGCCAGGCCCAGGACCAGGAGCAGGGCGTAGAGGGTCTCACTCCATTCCAGGCTGCTGTATTCGATCAGCAGCGGCGCGCCGGCGACGAGCAGGCCGGCCGCAAAGCCGGTCCGCCGGTCGAAGAGCGTGGAGGCCAGCAGGTAGGTGGCCGGAACCAGGGCCACGCCGGCCAGGAGGGAGATCAGGCGGGCGCTGAGGATGGCATCACCGCTGAGAGGCGTTAGCGAGGCGATCAGCAGAGGGTAGAGCGGCGGCACGAACGGTTCCACCGTGCCCAGGATGCCAACAAAGCCGCGGCCGGCCAGCAGATTGCGGGCAATGGTGATGGTGGTCGTGCCTTCGGTCAGCACGACCGGTTGGCTGAAGAGACCGGGCAGGCGCAGCGCCAGCGCGGCCAACGCCAGCGCCAATGCCGCGTAGGGGCGTGAGGGCACGGCCCTCGTGCCCCTACGCATCGCCCACAACGGCCTCGGTGCGAGGCAAATGGGTGAAATCGAGCATGGCTTCACGGCCGGCATGGCGGCGCGGCAGGCGGAAACAGAAGGTGGCGCCCTGGCCGTCGGCCCCGGGGCTTTCCACCCAGATGCGCCCACCGTGATGCTCCACGATATGTTTGCAGATCGAAAGGCCCAGTCCGGTGCCTTTGTACAGGCGGCTGGAGCCACCATCCACCTGGTAGAAGCGGTCGAAAATGCGCTGCTGCTCCTCCGGCGGGATACCGATGCCGGTATCGCTGACGCGCAGTTCTACCAGGTCGTCATCCGCATAGCCATGCATACTGATGGCCCCGCCGGGCGGCGTGAACTTGATGGCGTTATCCACCAGGTTGGTCACCACCTGCTCGATGCGCATCGGGTCCGCCTCGATGATGGCGAAGCTCTCCGCGACCTGATTGACGATGCTCACCTGGCCGTTGGCGGCCTGCGGCGCCAGTTTGGCGGCTACGTCAGCCACCAGTTCACCGATCGCCAGCGGCTCCATGCGCAGCTTGATCTGTCCTGCCTCCATGCGGCTGAACTCCAGCAGGTCGCTGATCAGGCGCTGCAGTTGGTTGGTCTGCTCCTTGACGGTGCCCAGGAAGTCGCGCTGCAGTTCGTTGACCGGGCCGGTCTTGCCCAGCAGGATGATCTCGACGAAGCCCTTGATCGAATGCAGCGGCGTTTTCAGCTCATGCGAGACCACGCTGAGGAAGTTGGTCTTCATGCGCTCCAGCTCCACGCGTGCGGTGATGTCGCGCAACACAGTTACGACGCCGCGGCGGGCGCCTTCCACGCTGGACATGGGAGACGCAAGGGCCTGATAGGTGTGGGTACGGCCATCACGTGCGGTCATCAGCTCCAGCTCACGTACGATCGGCTCCTCTGTGCTGCTCAGAGTTTCTTCGATGAGAGCCAACAGCGGGCTGCCCGGCAGCAGGTCTGACAGCGGCATGCCGGTGGCTACCTGCGGCAGGCCAAAGATGTGCATGGCGACCGGGTTCATCAGGAGCAGGCAGAGGTGCGGATCGGTCACGAGCACCCCGTCGCCGATGCCGACCACGACCGCCTCCAGTTCGCTGCTTTTTTCCCAGGCTTCCTGGTAGAGCTGTGCGTTTTCGATGGCGGTGGCGGCGAAGTAGGCAAAGGAGAGGCCAAGCTGACGCTCCGGCTCGCCAAAGGTGATGTGGGGGCGCGTATCGCCCAGGTAGAGCGCACCGATGGCGCGTTGGCGTGCCAGCAGCGGAATCACCAGGCAGGAGCGCATGCCCCAGCGCTGGAATAACTGCTGCTGACCGGCCGACCGGCTGTCGGCGGTATCGCTGAGCATGACTGGCTGTTCGTCGGACAACGCCGCGGCGGTGGCCGGCTCATCAGCCAGCAGGATGACGAACGGCTCGGCCGTGGCTTGACCGCCCTCGGTGGCGATGCTGCCGAGCAGGCGCCGGCCCTCCGGGTCGAGCACGGCCACGGCGCAATGACTGGCGCCGAGCAAATTGGCCAGGCGCCCCACGATCACCTGCAGCACTTCTTCCAGGCGCAGGGTGGAGGTCAGCGATTTCATGACCTCTTGCAGGGTGCGCAGTTCCAGCACGCGTTTGCCCAGGTCGGTAGCAGTGCGTTGCAGGACGTTGGTTTTCTGCGCCAGGTCGCTCTCTTGGCGGGCCAGGGCCGCGTCAAGGCTGCGCGCCGTTTGTTGCCAACGTGCCAATGTCCAGGTGGCCAGGGCGCCGACGGCGATCCAGCCTCCCAGCAGGGCATAGCGCAGCAGGAAGTCGCGCTCGCGCAGGAAGCCCAGGCTGCCGTGGTGATACCACAGGATGAGGATGTAGAGGGGACCGAGCAGAAAGGGCAGCCAGGCAATTTGCTGGCGCAGCGTGGGCGCCAGTAACACCGCCTTGAGCGCCAGTAAACCGTAGATCAAATAGAGTGGGCTGCTCACGCCGCCGCTGATGGTGATCAGGTGGCTGACGAAGGCGACATCGGCCCCGAAGCCCAGCCAGAGGAGCCAGCCGAGAGGGCGCACCTCGATCAGCCAGGTGAGGATGGTTGACAGCAGCACGACCAGCGCGTAGAGGAGCCAGGCCAGCGACAGGCCGCCGCCAAAGGGCGTCACATTGGCGGTCAGGACGATCAGCGTGCCCACGATCAGCAGCAACCAGCGCACCGGTACGCTGATGAGCCGTTCCTGGCGGTAGGCTCCGGCCAGTCCTGAAGATTGAGATGAACGAACGATCGTTTTTGTCGCCATGGTTTGCCGCAAAATCAACTCAGCGGGTCGTTGGATAGCGCCAGATGCCTTGATCGGTGGCAGCCAGCAGTTGACTGCCCTGGCGTCGGTCCAGGGTCAGGCTATGCACACGGGTCGGGTGGCGGTCGTTATCCAGCGCTTGCCAGGTGAGGCCGCCATCATGGCTGACGCAAACGCCTGCGTCCGTTTGTGCCAGGTAAAGCGTGGCTGGATCCGCGGCCGCGACGACCAACGCGTGGGCCTGTGCAGTCGCCATCGTTTGGGGAAGGGTTGTCCAGGTGGCGCCGGCGTCTGTGCTGACGAACAGGGCGCCCTCGCTCCAGGCATACAGCCGCGCCGGCTGCGAAGGCGCCTGCGCCAGCAGGGTCACAGCGCCGTGCGCCAGCAGGCGACTTTCCTCCCATCGCTCGGCCAGCGGCGACGCCAGGCGCAAAACGTAGCCGTCGCTGGTGCCCACGAACACCTGGGACAGCAGGAGACGGTCGGAAACGTCGCCGGCCCGGTCCGCGCTGACCAGGATGGTGGCAGCCGTTCCGACCTCTGCACGCCAGGCCGCTGTCTGCTGCCAGATGCGGCCGGTATCCAGGTTCCAGAGCAGGCGCTGATTGTCGGCCAGATAGACGATTCCTGCCGGACCGACGGCCAGGGCCGGGTCCTGTTCGCTGCCGGCAAAGCTGCGCGTCAGTTGCCAGGTGGCGCCGCCATCGTTCGAGCCGTACAGGCCAGATTGACTGCCGGCCGCAAGGGTGACGAGAAGATGGCGGCCGTTGCGGGTATCCACTGCGAGGCGGCGGACGACGGGCGCTCCCCAGATGCCGTGCCCGGGCAAGTTATCGTCAATGGGACGCCAGACGCTGCGCCCGCTGTCACTGCTGGGTGAACTGGCGCTCGCCTGCATCAACCCATCGGTGGGAGTCCAGGCGTAGTAGAAGAAAATCCCATCGGCAAAGCCGGTGGCCACATGCTCCACGTTGCGCCCAAGCAGGCCGGCCGGTTGCCAAGCGGTCGCCGGCGCCTGCGGGTTGAGGATCCACAGCAGGGGCAAGAAAAAAATGAGTGTACCGAGCGCCAGTGTGCGCCACGGTGTGTCAGCATGTTCGATCAGATGTTCACCGAATGGGGGTGGGCGTGGGAGGGATGGGGGTATCGGTGGGGGGGATGGGGGTCGCCGTGGGGGGCGCTGGCGTCTCGGTGGGAGGAGGCGCCGGTGTATTGGTGGCCGGCACGGTGGGCAGCGGCGTCCTGGTGGGCGGAATCGGCGTGAGCGTACTGGTGCGTGTGGCCGTCGGCGTGCGGGTTGGGGTGCGGGTTGGGGTGACGGTGGGGGTGGCGGTGGCGAGCGCCTGCAGGGCCGCATTTTCTCCGGCCTGGGCCGTGGTCTTGTCTTTGATTTCCAGGGACAGGGCGCGGCGGTAATCTTCCAGGGCCGCGACATACTGAGTGAGGGCCATGGACTGATCGGCTCGCCGCAGATAGATCAGGTAGAGCAACTGGGCCGTTTGCCCGCCGGCGTAGGTGTTGCGGGTGTCGTAGACTGTGCGCAGGCGCCCTTCGGCCTGATTCCAATCGCCCACGTTGTAGGAACGGACGCCATCCAGGTAATAACTGGCTAGTTGACGCTCTTCGGTGGCCTGCACATTCTTGGGGCGCAGGCTGAGTGCGCGCCCAAAGCTCTCGATGGCGGTCTTGATGTTATCTTCGGAGGTACCCGCGACGCCGATGCGCGTGCGCCCTTCGTTCAGGTAGCAGTTGAAGAGGTATTCCTGCACGCCTTCGGCGCGGAACGTGTCATCGAGCGCGCGCACTTGCTCGAACTGCGCGAGGGCCTCCGGGCATTGGCCCTGGTCGTAGAAGCGCTGCCCGGCGTTGTAGAAGCCCAGGAGAGTTTGCTGGCGTTCGACCTGGGTCATCAGGCTCTGTGCGTCGGCTGAATAGGTGGGATCGAGGGCCAGCAATTGCTCGAGGAAACCCGCCGCGGCATCCCATTGTTCGTCTGCAATCGCGGTTTTGGCCTGCGCGGCCAGTTGCGCCAGGGTGCGCAGGCGCGTCGCGCGATCGTGTTCGGCCTGCGCCTCCAGGTTGCCCGGCTCCATCTGCAAAATGGCCTCGAAATCACGGATCGCGCCATCGTAGTCGCCCGCGCTGAGCAGTGCGATGCCTCGATTGTACAGCTCAGCCATCTGCTGCTGCTCGCCGTTGAACCAGCGTTCACGTAAGCCGCCGGGAATGAAAAAGGCAACCAATAGAACCAGGGCCGCCGCGGCGAGTGCGATCAGAAGCCAGCGCCGCTGCGCGGCCAGCGCAGCGCTAGGTGGTTTACTGGCGGGAACTGCTTCGGCGGCACTGCTGGTGGTTGCACCCGATTCCATGGATTCAAGCTGGAGAAACCAGCGCACTTCGTCCAACAGCTCATCCAGGCCCTGACGTGTCGGCTGCGTTTTTTTCAGGCGCGTGAAATACTCCAGCGCCAGCCGCCATTCGCGGCGCTGGTAATGTTCCATACCCTGGGCGTGCAGTTGTTCAAGGTCTGCCGATGATACGGCCATCACCATTCTCCAAAGAGAGATCAGGGATCAGAGACCAGAGATCAGGTGTGTGGAAGGCGGGAGTTCTGTCCTCACCTTACCTGCGGCAGGTACAGGGTGCGCCGCACGGGGGTCGTAATTCTGACGCTGTCCAGGTAGGTGTAGGTGTTGTAATAGCCATCTTGCCGGTTGAAGTTGCCAAACCACAGCCTGATCGTCTGCCCGGCGTAGAGGCTTAGGTCAAAACTGACCAATTTCCACCCCAGGTCTATCACCGGTTTGTCCGGCCCCACCAGACTCAGGTCGGTGTTGCCGTCCTGTAGCAGTCTGGTTATGGTTACGCCGGTGCTGCTCAGGACGTAGACCTCGAACGAATCGTAGTGTTTCTGGCGACCCGGGTGATACACCACGTCATAGGTGAAAACCCGGTACCAAAATGAAAGACGCATGAGCGGCCATTCGGATATCAGCGGGACAGTGACCGTTTGGCTCACCGCGGCGCTGCCAACAGGCACCACCGGGTTGGGATAGCCATGGCCATAGGCGGGACTCCCCAGCAAGGCGCTGTACGCGCCGGCGCCGGTGGGCGGTGGTGCTGGCGGTGGCGCCAGGCTGGTGGGCATGGCGCCGCCGCTGGACCAGCCACTGAAACTGCCGGTCTCGAACTCGCCATTGGTGACACCGTTGATGTAGGTGGCGCTATCGCCGTTACCGCCGCTGTACGCGCCCACGTTGCCGGCCGCATCGCGCGCCCGCACGCGCACATAGGTGGTTTGCCCGATCTGACCGGTTACTTGAATGGAGGTGAATTGGGCGTTGGTGGCAATCGTTCGCCAGGTTCCGCTGCGCCCGGCCCGGGTCTGCACATCATAGCCGGTCACGCCAGAGCCAGGCTGGTCGCGGCCGCTCCAACGCAGGGTAAAGACCGGTGTCACCTGGAAGGGCGCCAGGCCTTCGATGCGCGCGCTGGGCGCGGTCGCATCTATGTTCATGGTGCGCAGTTGCACTGTCTCGTTGTTGCCTGCCACATCGGACGAGTGATACTCGATGAGGTGCTGACCGTCATAGCCCAGGGTGAACTGGGTGCCGGTGATCCAGGCGCCGCTGTTGATGCGATAGCGCGTCGACGCGACACCAGACCCCGCGTCGGATGGCGTCAGCGTCACTTCCACCGGACTGCTGTACCATCCGTTGCTGCCGGCAGTGCCGCTGGCGCGAAAGGTCGTCAGCGGAGCGGTGGCGTCGTAGCGCGCGGCGTTGAGCAGGCGGATATGTTGGTTGTGATCCACATTGCCGGCGAAGTCCTGCAGCCAGAGATACAACGTGTGTTGGCCTTCGCCTTCTACCTGCAGACCGCTGGCAAAGCTGACCCCAGGCAGATACGCGCCATCGTACGGCCCGACGGGCGCCTGGTCGAACTTGTAGTGGATACCGGCCACGCCCGATAGGTCGAGCGGGCTGGTCCAGGCCACGGCGAAACTATTGACATGGCTCCAGCCGCTCGGGCTAACGGACACTTGCTGCGGCGGACCTGGCGCGTCAGGATCAATGCGCACGGTCTGAACATGCGGGGGTTCCACGTTGTTGGCCAAATCGGTGGAGAAATAGGTCAGGGTGTGCTTATCTGCCCCGCTAATCAGCGCGATGGTGCCGGTCTGCCAGGCGCGGGTGTCCACACGAAAGAGCGTACTACCCACGCCGGCCAGGGCATCAGCGGCTGTCAATGACACGGTGACCGGGCCGACGTACCAGTTGTTCTCGCCCAGGGCGCCGGTCAACTCGGCCTGCGTGGTGGGCGGGGTGGTGTCATAGCGAAAGGCATTGGCCACGTACACTGCCCGGCGATAATCAACGTTACCGGCGCCGTCACGCAGCCAAAGGTACAAGTCGTAACTGCCTTCGGCCGGCAGGGCAATGTTGTCTACCACCTGGATGTCGGTGAAAGTGCCATCCTGGTTGAAGGTCGGCGGTGTGCCCAGCCGGTAATAGGCGCCGGCGATGCCGGAGCGATCGTTGGGCCTGCTCCAGATGAAATCGAAGCTATTCAGGTTGGTCCAGGACAAGGGCGCAGTCTGTGGGGGCGCCGGTGTGGGGGGCGCCTGCGTGTCAATCTTCAGCGCAACCGGAAAAGGTATCTCCACATTGCCGGCCACATCCACGGAGTAGAACTCGATCGTGTGTTCGCCCTCCTGGTTGAGCACCAGGTGCGTGCCGGCTTGCCAGGCGCCGCCATCAATGCGGTAGTAGGTGTTGGCGATACCGGAGCCGAGATCAAGAGGGATCAGGGTGATGGTGATGAAGGAGCGGTACCAGCCGTTGTCGCCAACGATGCTGCTGGGGTCCGGCTGATACGCGGTGGACGGTGCGGTTTGATCGAGCGGCAGGCGCAACGTTTGGATGGCCTCCACATTGCCGGCCTCGTCCACAGCCTGAAATTCCAGGCGATGGTCGCCATCGCTGTCAAGCATGATCTCGGTGCCGGTGAACCAGGCGCCGCTGTCAATGCGATAACGGATGCCGGTCACGCCGCTCAAGTCATCGGCGGCTGTCAGTTGGACCGTGATCGGCTGCAAATACCAGCCGCCATCCCCAGGCGTGCCGTTGATCGTGGCATGACTGGTCGGCGCCAGATTGTCAATGCGAATGTTGAGTGTGCGGGTCACTTCACGATTGCCCGCGCGGTCAAGGGCCGCATAACGCAACTCGTAGATGCCGGAGGCGGCAATGCTAAAGCTGGTGCTGGTTTGCACCGGCTGATTGTTCAACTGATGATAAATGGCCTGCACGCCAGAGCCAGGATCCGGGTCGAGTGCGCTCAGGCTGGCATCAACGCCGCTGCGATACCAGCCGTTGTTGCCGGCGATACCGCTCAACTCCACGCTGCTGGTCGGTGCGCTGCCGTCATACCAGAAGGCGCTGAAGAGGGCGTTGCGCTGCGCCGCGTTCAGGTTGCCGGCGCGGTCCTTGAGCCACAGGTAGATGCTGTGTTTGCCGTCGCCTGGGGCAACCAACCCCGTAATGATCGGCAGGGTGGTGGCGACGTAGACGCCGTCGGTCGGTCCCTGCGGTTCCGTGTTCCATTTATAGTAAGCGCCCACGATTCCTGAAAGATCGGGCGGGTTCGTCCAGGTCAGGGTGAAGACGTTAGTGCGAGTCCAGGTCTGGTAAGGAGAGGCGCTCAGCCCGCCTGGCACCTGAATCTGGCTATCCACGATGAAGGGGCCATCGCTCTCGTCGCTGGCGCTGGCGCCATCCTGCTCCACCACCACAACCTTGATACGGGCGTCCGCGGCATTCTGCGCAGGGACAGTCCACGGATAGACCCCTACGTCGGCCAGATTCGTTGCGATGGGCGTGTAGCTGTTACCGCCGTTCCAGGAAACGAGCAGGGTGATGGGGTTGGTGGCCGTGACAACGCCGGTTGTGGTCCAAGTGATCTGCTGAACCTGGCCGCCGGCCCAGGCCTCGCCGCCGTTGGGGCTGAGGACGGTCACCGTCAGCGCGTTGCCCACCCCGCCTGGCGTCGCGCGCGCGATGCTCCACCCACCCGCGCCGAGCAGGATGACCAACCAGAGAATACTCCAGCCGCCGCGCCCGCGCAGGCGTGGGGCAATGATCGTACCGACAATCCGTTTCATGCCAAAACTCGCCATGGTTGGGACGAGCTGTGGGCGCCAGCGCAAGACAAATCATCTCCGTCCCGTATCTGTGACAGGAATCCTGTCGCGGCCCATTATACCATCGCAAAGGCTGCTGGCAAAGCGGGCAAAAGCATCAATCAGTGGGCGGCCGAAGCCTTTGCACGGGCCGTGCGCGCCTAGCGCTGTCTGGATGCGGGGGCGGTCAGCCAAAGGAGTCGAAGGGCCACATGGGACGCCTGCACCGCGCCTGTTACACCGCGCTCCCGCGCGCCTGGCGCTCGTCGTTGAGCGGCACCAGGCGCCGGCGCAGGGCGGTCGCCACCGCTTCGGCCCGGCTCTGCACACCCAACTTGCCAAAGATGTGGCTGAGGTGGGTCTTGATCGTGTTTTCAGAAAGGTTGAGCTGCGCGGCGATGGCCTTGTTGCTGGCGCCAGACACCAGCAAGCGCAGCACGTCCAGTTCGCGCGCCGACAACTCCTCATCGCTTTCCGCACCGCTCATCCGCTCCAGCAGGCGTGCGGCGACCTGCGGCTCCAGCGCGGCGCCGCCCTGCATGACCGCACGCACGCCCCGCGCCAGATCGTCAGGCATGGCATCCTTCAGCAGATACCCCTGCGCACCGGCCGCCAGCGCCGGGCCGATGTATTCATCGGTGTCATAGGTGGTCAACACCAGGAAGCGCACCGCCGGCATCCGGCCGCGCACCTGGCGCATCACTTCGATGCCGCTAAACGTCGGCAGGCGCAGATCGAGCAGTACCACATCGGGCCGTCGCTCCAGAATCAGGCGCACCGCCTCCGGCCCGTCGGCCGCATCGCCGACCAGTTCCATGTCCTTTTCGAACTTGAGAATGGACACCAGGCCGTGCCTGACCACCGGATGATCGTCCACCACCAGTACACGAATCATGGTTTTTCCCTCATCGTTTCTCTTCCTCGCAGTTCCACGCTGCTGCGGTCACGCGGCACGCGGGCGATAACCTGCGCGCCGTCCCGATTGCGCAGGATGAGCTTGCCGCCCAACTGGCCGATGCGCTCACGCATGCCGAGCAGGCCAAAGCCGCCCCAGGGACCAGGCGCCGGCGGCGCGCCGAGCACGTCATCGCCAAACCCGGCGCCGTTGTCCTCGATGGACAGTTGAATTGCCTCCGGCTGAAAGTCAAGCGTGACCAGCGCGGCGCTGGCGTCAGCATGACGGCTGACGTTGGCCAGCGCCTCCTGGCACACGCGCAACAGCGCCGATTCGACGGCCGGCAGCAGCGGCCACGGCTCACCATGCTGTTCGAAGCGCATGGCGATGGTAGGCGAGTGCGCACGCGTCACCAGGCCAGCCAGCGCGTCGCTCAAATCGCCGCGCTCCAGGGCCGCCGCGCGCAGGTTCCAGACCGAGCGCCGCGCCTCGGCCAGGGCTTCACGGGCCATGCGCTGCGCCAGATCGAGATGCTCGGCCGCCTGCGGATCGGCGATCGCCTGCGCCCTCTGCGCAGCGCCCAATTGCACCACGATGCCGGTCAACCCTTGCGCCAACGTGTCATGAATATCGCGCGCCAGCCGGGTGCGCTCCTCCAACGTAGCGGCTTCGCGGGACTGTTCCAGCAGCGCGGCCGTCTGCGCCTGCACGCGCGACTCAAGCTCATTGCTCAATTGGCTGAGGGCCTCAGTCTGCGTGCGCGCCTGACGCAGGGCGCGCTGCAAACCGCCGGCCAGCAGCGACGTCAGCCCGGCCACCGCCCAGAAAAGCCCGCCCCAAAAGCCGGCCGCCAAAACGGGCAGGTTCTCCTGCATGAAGGCCGGTAGTGTGGGCGTGGGGGCCACCAAGCCGTTGTTCTCCAGCCAGGCCAGGCTGATAATCATCACCGTGGCCAGACCGGCCAGGCTGATACTGGCCGTGGCGTCAATCAACAGGCCAGCCGCGCAGATCGGCAGGATCAACAGGGCCGGGAAATAGGTGACGACACCGAAACGCAGAGAGGCCACGGTGACGGCCAGCGTCCACGCGCCGATCAAGGCCAGCGCGGAGAGGGTGGGGCGTCCCAGGCGCACCAGGATGATGAGCGAGCTGAGGAAAATGACAGCGACGACGATCAAGGTCAGGGGCGTCGCGGCCGTGACGCGCGGCACGTTATCGGGCGGCGCCAGGCCCAGCAGGGTGACGCGCAGCAGCAGCCAGGTGATGATGGACGCCACCACCGGAATGGAGAGGATGGGGAGCGTGCGCAGCACCAACGCGCCGCGCCGCTGGCGCTCATCGAGCAGGAGAGGCAAATCATCCTCGTTTATGTCTTCGTTCGGCATCAGTCCCCCTCGTCTTCCCGCGGCCGTCGCAGCCGTTGGCGGCCAGGAATTCCAAATGTGGTCGCTGAAAACATCTGGAATGGAGGCTTTAGCCGGTTCACTTGAGAACCCTGTGGCAGACCGGCTGAAGCCTCGATTCCGGGACCATTTGGATTTGCTGCCCGGTCCGCTGGCATTTTCATTCACGGTTGTACCCACCGGGCATGGGTCACTCATTATAACACACACCGTGCTGCGACCCATCACCCATCTCGCTACGCCTGCCTCACTCATTCGGGTGACACCCCGTCGCCCAGACTGACGAGCGTGAATCACCCGGCGTGCGGACGGCGGCGGGCGGGCGGGGCGCGAGAATGGAGACCTGAGAGCGGAGACCTGAGACCTGAGACCTGAGACCAACAATTGCCCGCCTTCCACGTACCTGATCTCCGATCTCTGATCTCTGATCTCTGATCCCTAATCTCTCTACTAACAAAGGAGTCAAATGACGATGAAAACGAACACAAGAACGCGCCGGGGGCTGCAAGGAAACTGGCTGCTGGCGGGGGTTGGCATGGTGGTGTTGGTGATTGCGGCGGCGCTGTGGTTGAACCAGGGCGCCGCGCCGGCGAAGGCGGCCGGGGTCGCGACGGTGGCGGTCACGCGCGGGGATGTGAGCGCCACGGTTTATGGCAGCGGCACGATCGAGGCGGAGCAGGCGCTGGACGTCGGTTTCCAGACCGGCGGCAGCGTGGTCGAGGTGCTGGTTTCAGAAGGCGATGTGGTGACGGTCGGCCAGGCGTTGGCCCGGCTGGACACACGCCAGTTGGAAATCCAGGTGACGAACGCGGAGGCGGGCCTGATCAGCGCGCAGGCCCGGCTGACCCAGGCCCGGCAGGGTAATGCGCGGCCGCAGGAAATCAGCGCCGCGCAGGCGCAGGTGGCATCAGCCCAGGCGAATTATGACAAGCTGCTGGCCGGCCCCACCGCCGCCGAACTAACCGCGGCGCAGGCCAATATCAAGAGTACACAGGCTTCCTATAATGCGGCGGTCAAGTCGGCGAGCGCCGCGAGCACCAAGCTGGAATCGGTACGCGTGGCCCAGGAGAAGGCCGCGGCCGTCCTGCAGCAGGCGCAGGCCAAGTACGATGTCGTGGCCTGGCGGGCCGATGTCGGGCGTTTACCAGAAGCGGTTGAGCTGCAGAAGGCCACGCTGGACTACGAGCAGGCGACGGCCAACTACGAGGCGCAACTGGCAACCACCGATAGCGATGCGGCGTCGCAGATTGCCACGGCTGCCTACCAACTGGCGCAGGCCAAATCTACCCTCGCCAAGCTGTACGCCCGCCCCGAAGACCTGCGTTCGACGCAGGCCAGCCTGGATCAGGCCAAAGCGAACCTGGACAAACTGAGCGCGCCGGCCACTGCCACAGACCTGCTGATTCAACAGGCCGCGCTGACGCAGGCCGAGCAGAACCTGAAGCAGGCGCAGCTCAACCTGGGCAACGCCACCCTGGCCGCGCCGTTCGACGCGGTGGTCACGGCGGCCCATATCGTGCCGGGTAGTTTTGTGAACACTGGCCTGGGCGTCGTGAGCCTGGTGGCGCAGAGTGAGCAGCACGTGGATCTCAAATTGAGCGAAAACGACGTCGTCGAGGTGCAGTTGGGCCAGGCCGTGGCGGTGACGATTGACTCGTTGGCCGGCTGGCAGGGCGACGGCCGCGTGGCCTACATCGCCCCGGCCGGCCAGTCCAGTAACGGCGTCGTGACTTACGCGGTGCGCGTCGACTTCAGCAACGCCGACGCGCGGGTCAAGGTGGGCATGACCGCCAACGTCAGCATCATCACCGAGCGCCAGCAAGGCGTGCTGCTGGTGCCCTCCACGGCCCTGCTACCCAAGGGCGCTGGCCGTGTGGTCCAGGCGCCGAGCGCAGATGGCAAGACCGTCACCGAGATAGACGTGCGGACCGGCCTGAGCGATGGCGCCTACACGGAAATCGTCAGCGGCCTGACAGAAGGCACGCAGATTGTGGCATTGCCGGCCGGCGCGGGTAGCACACGCTCTGGCGGCTTGTTCAGTCGGTAAGGCACAAACCCGTTTTCTGTGAGAACGGGTTTGTGAAAGAAACCCGTGTTCTGCGAAAAAACGGGTTTATGAGGAGGCGAACGATGATAGCGATGATTGCTGTGCATGATTTGCACAAGACCTACCGCATGGGCGATGTCGAAGTACATGCCCTGCAGGGGGTTTCATTCGAGATTCAACAGGGCGAGTTCATCGCCATCATGGGGCCGAGCGGCAGCGGCAAGAGCACCCTGATGAACCTGATCGGCTGCCTGGACACGCCCAGCGCCGGCGCCTATCAACTGGATGGGATTGACGTGGAAAAACTGGGCAGCGCGGATTTGTCGCTGGTGCGGGCGCGCAAATTGGGCTTTGTCTTCCAGCAGTACAACCTGCTGGCTCGCCAATCGGCCCTGCGCAACGTGGAGATGCCGTTGATTTACCGGGGCGTGGGCCGCGCCGAGCGCCATCAGCGCGCGACGACTGCGTTGGGCATCGTGGGCATGAGCGATCGCGTGCATCACCGCCCCAACGAGTTGAGCGGCGGCCAACAGCAACGCGTCGCCATTGCGCGCGCGTTGGTGGGCAGCCCGGCCGTCATTCTGGCCGACGAACCGACCGGCGCGCTCGATACCAAAACCAGCGCCGAGATCATGGGCATCTTGCAGCGCCTCAATCGCCAGCAAGGCCTGACGGTGGTGCTGGTCACGCATGAGGCCGATGTGGCCGCGTATGCGCGCCGCGTGCTGACGATGCGCGATGGCCGCCTGGTACACGATGAATCACGATCGCAGGAGGTGATCCAATGACAACATGGACCAACGTGCGGCCGGCGCTGATTGTGACCGCCGGCCAGGAGACCGTACTGGCGCCCCTGCCGGACGATACCGGGGTGATCAATGTGTGGGAGATCACCCGCATGGCCCTCAGCAGCCTGCTGGCCAACAAGATGCGTTCGATCCTGACCATGCTGGGCGTCATCATCGGCGTGGCTTCGGTGGTGGCGCTGATGGCGGTGGGAAATGGCGCCAGCGCAGAGATCACCGGCCAGGTGGAGGCCATCGGCACCAACGTGTTGACGATCATCCCCGGCTCGCTGAGCAATCGGACGCCAGGGGCGAGCGTGGCCGCGCAAACGCTGACTCTGGAAGATGCCAATGCCGTGGCTGCGCTCAACTTGCCGGTGACGGGCGTGGCCCCGCAGATGGGCGCACCCGCCAGCGTGGTGGCCGCCGCGGCCGACAAGAACGCCAATGTGGTCGGCGTCACCCCAGCCTATCAAACTGTCAATGCGTTGGCCCTGACGCAGGGCAGCTTCCTGACAGAGGACCAGGTGCGCAGCGTGGCGCCGGTGGTGGTGCTCGGCTCCAACCTGGCGCAGGATCTGTTTGGCAGCGGCGAGGCGGTGGGGCAGACGGTGCGCATCAAGAACCAAACGTTGCGCGTGATCGGTGTGCTGACGCCCAAGGGCGGCGGCGCCTTCGGCTCGGTGGATGACCGCGCGTTCGTGCCGATCTCAGTGGCCCAACAACGCCTGTTTGGCGGGCGCACGCCGGACGGTAAGAGCTACCAGGTGTCCGCCATCACCCTGGCCGCGCAGAACAGCGAGGACCTGCCAGCCATCCAGCAGCGCGTGACCGCCCTGCTGCGGGATCGTCACCAGGCGAAGGCGGACGGCAGCGCAGATGATTTCAGCATCATGAATCAAGCGTCGTTCCTGAGCACGTTGAGCACGATCACCACCTTGCTGACGGTCTTCCTGGCCGCCATCGCCGGTATCTCGCTGCTCGTGGGTGGCATCGGCATCATGAACATCATGCTGGTCAGCGTGACCGAGCGCACCAAGGAGATTGGCCTGCGCAAGGCGGTGGGCGCACGCGAGCAGGACATCCTCTGGCAGTTCATCGTCGAGGCGCTGGTCATCAGCCTGACCGGCGGCCTGATCGGCCTGGTCCTGGGCGTTGGCCTGGCCCTGCTCGTCAGCCTGACAGGGCTGCTGACCGCGGCGATCACGCTCGACGCGGTGCTGCTGGCGCTCGGCTTCTCGTTGATGGTCGGCCTCTTCTTCGGCATCTACCCCGCGCGCCGGGCCGCCCGCTTGAACCCGATTGATGCCCTGCGCTACGAGTAGACGCAGGCGCCAAATTCATGCTGCGGCCCCGGGCCGCCGTTCAGCGGCGGCCCGGGGCTGTTGTCATTCCCACATGCCGGGCATTCTCAGCGCGCCGGGCAGGGGCCGGCTCCATAGTTGATGCGGGCCGGCGCGCGAGTCCCCGGCGGCCGGCTGGCCGTGATCCCAACGCCGGTGCGCTGGCTGATAAAGACGCCCATATCCTGATGATTCTGATCCGTGGCATGGATGACAATGGCGTTGCTGTTGGGCGGAGGCGCAGCCTGGCCGCGAAGTCTTGTGCGGCGGTATCGGCAAACTGGCCGGCGTTCCAGCCGGCGTTGTTCTTGAGCTTCTTTGTTTTCGTGGCCGCGGTTTCAACCGCCGGATAGTCATGGTTTATGACGTATGCCATTGCCGATTGCGCGTGAACACGCTACGATGATTGGGCATCCTGCAAAAACGTCAGCAGTCACTACTTTTCGAGGAGGAAACGACGATGTTTACCACCTTTGCCGAGGCGCAAGCCTTTGTGCGCAAACAGCAGTTCGCGATGATTGATCTCAAGTTTACCGACCTGGCCGGGCGTTGGCACCATGTCACCGTGCCGAAGAGCCAGTTCAATGAACACCTGATGCGTGACGGCGTCGGTTTCGACGGCTCGTCGGTTGGCCTGCGCTCAGTCAAGTCGGGCGACATGGTGTTGATTCCTGATCTGAGCACGGCCTTCGTTGATCCCTTCTGGGATGTCCCCACCCTGAGCTTCATCTGCAGCGCGTTCGAGGCCGATACCAAGCTGCCCTTCGGTCGTGATCCGCGCAACATTGCGATTCATGCCGAAGCGACGATGCGCGCCTGGGGCATCGCCGATGAGAGCCGTTGGGGGCCGGAATATGAGTTCTACGTCTTCGACAGCGTGGCGTTCGAAAACGAGGTCAATGCCGCCTCCTACCGCGTGGAGAGCAAAGAGGCCGATTGGCAGAGCAGCCGCGGCGGACATGGGCACTTGATCCCGCGCCACGGCGGCTATCACGTCATTCCGCCCAAAGACCAGCTCTTCAATCTGCGCAGCGAAATGGTGATGGAACTGGAGAAGATGGGCATCGAGGTCAAGTATCACCATCATGAGGTGGGCGGGCCAGGCCAGTGCGAAATTGAAACGCCGATGATGGGCCTGGTGCGCAGCGGCGATGCCACGCAGATGGTCAAGTATGTCACCAAGATGGTGGCGCACCGGCGCCAGCAGACGGCCACCTTCATGCCCAAGCCGCTCTACGGCGAGGCCGGCAACGGCATGCACTTTCATCAACATCTTTTCAAGGCCGCTCAGAATGTGTTCTATGACGCTGATGGCTATGGCAAGTTGAGCCAGACGGCGCTGTGGTACATCGGCGGCCTGCTCCAGCATGGCCCGGCCGTTCTAGCCTTCACCAACCCGTCTACCAACTCCTATCGTCGCCTGGTGCCCGGCTTCGAGGCGCCGGTCAACGCCTTCTTCAGCCTGGGCAATCGCAGCGCGGCCATCCGCGTGCCCAAGTATGCCGATCAACCGGACACCGCGCGCTTCGAGTTCCGTCCGCCCGACGCCACCGGCAACATCTACCTGGCTTTGGCCGTGCAGTTGATGGCCGGTCTGGATGGCATCCGCCAGCAGATGGACCCGCGTGCGCTCGGCTTTGGCCCGATTGACCAGAACATCTTCACCTGGAGCGATGAGCAGCGCAAGGCGATCAAGCCGCTGCCGGCCTCACTGCGCGAGGCGCTCGACGCGCTGGTGCGCGATCACGAGTTTCTGCTGCAAAATGACGTTTTCGACGCCGGCCTGATCGCCGACTGGATCAAGGCCAAGTATGACGAATACTACGGCGTGCGCAACCGCCCGCACCCGGCCGAAATTGCGCTGTACTACGACGTGTGAGATTGCTGTGTAACCTTTTGCCTGTGGTTTCATCCAACACGGGAGTGTGCGACAATCCAGTAAATAGATGAGGGACAACACGATGGATTTTTTCAGGCGACTCTTGGGCGGCGGCTCGATTGCGGCGATTAGCGCGAGCGAGGCGGGTCAGCGTTTGCGCACTCAGCCCGCCCCGTTCATTCTCGATGTGCGCCAGCCCGAGGAGTACAGACTCGGTCACATTGCCGGCGCCATGCTGATCCCACTGGGCGAATTGAGCCAGCGCCTCAAGGATCTGCCGCGCGAACGCGAAATCCTGTGCGTCTGCCGCTCCGGCAACCGCAGCCGCAGCGCCACGCAGCAGCTCCTTGCCCAGGGTTTCAAGGCCGTCAACCTGAGCGGCGGCATGATTGCCTGGGAACAGGCTGGCCTGCCGGTGAAGAAGGGCGCGGCCAAGTGAATAGCCTGCCGTTGGACCTGGCGCTCGGCTTCGTGATCGGCCTTTCGCTCGGACTTTTGGGCGGCGGCGGCTCTATCTTGACCGTGCCGGCGCTGGTTTACCTGGTTGGCCAGACGCCGCAGGTCGCGATCACCACATCGTTGGCGATTGTGGGGGCGACCAGCGCGCTGGCCGCGCTGTTTCATCGCGCGCAGGGCACGCTCAACTGGCGCGTGGCCCTGCTCTTCGGCGGCGCCGGCATGGCCGCGTCCTTCCTGGCCGCGGGCCTCTCGAAACGTTTCAGCCCTGCGCTCCTGCTCGTGGCGTTTGCCCTGCTGATGCTGATCATCGGCGGGTTGATGTTGGCGCCGCCGGCACAACGGGCAGACGCCGCGGCGCCGCGCGGCTGGCTGACGGTTATCGCCGGCGGCGCGGGCGTGGGCGTGTTGACCGGCATCCTGGGCGTCGGCGGCGGCTTCTTGATCGTGCCCGCATTGGTGATCCTGGTTGGGCTGCCGATGGCGCAGGCGGTCGGCACCTCGCTGCTCGTCATTGCTATGAACAGCCTGGCCGGCTTCTTGGGACACATCAGCGGCGGCGCTTCTGACTTGACCGCGCTGCTGTCGCTCACGACCATCTTCGCTGCGGCGGGATTGGTGGGCGCATTCACCGGCGCACGCCTGGCCGGCCGCCTGCCCGCAACGCATCTGCGCCGCCTCTTTGGCGGCTTTGTCATCGTGTTGGCGATATTTCTTTTAGTTGATAATGTGCCGAAGGTTTGAGCGGGGGCTTGTTGGGCATTGCTTACGATATGAGCGTTTTCAATTTGCCGAAAAGCCCCATCTCTCTGTCAAAGGTCTGATCCCCCATTTTCTTGGCTTCACTTTATCTGTACGCAATGATCTGCGAGTAATTGCTATCGCCCAACAATGTAATCGCCAAATAACGCGTCTAGATCAACACCGAGAGCAAAGCAGAGCGCAGGGCCAACTTTTCGCATCTTCTCTTCGGAAAGCGTTATCAAGAGCCGACCGATTTTCTTCTTTGTTCACTTTCCCAGACATCAAATTCATCGGCGACCACCGGCATCCGCTGGTATGCTGTGATTTCTTGTTGCTCCAATTCGGCAACCGTTATTTCGCCGAACCATCGTTTCAATAGTTGCAGGACCAACTCAGAGACCGAAAGCCCGGCAGGACGTGCGGCTCGTTCCAATCGTTGAAACAAGACCTCATTCAGAGTCAATTCCATGGTGCGCATTGTCATCAGACTTCACCTCTCAATTTGGCATTCATGGTCTATGGTATTTGATGCAGCTATTATACACCATCGGAAATGGATTGTCATCTGATCCGGGATTTTGTCTGTCTCGATCACAATCCATTCGCCTGGTGGATCTGGAACGGAACATGACATGACCGTGACCGCGACGAGATGACGACCTCAGAGGCACGCAACGCTGTGACAGGCTGCTGCCACGAATTACACGAATTGAGTCGTCGCACCCAACACCAACCTGCTTTAGCAGGTTTCGGTGTATCAGACCGTGAATTCATTCACGGGGCTGCCGAAGAATCGCCCAACCTTGCGCAGGCCCGCCGGGTAAGGAGCTTGCGCCGCGGCGGGCGTTGTCGGCTTGCCCGGCGCTGTGGGGGGCAGCCAGCCTGCGCAAGGGGATTCCACGTCCCCCTCGCAGGGCCGCGACGAGATGACGACCTCAGAGGCGCACGGCATCCGCGCCAGGCTGCTGCCACGAATTACACGAATTGAGTCGTCGCACCCAACACCAACCTGCTTGAGCAGGTTTCGGTGTATCAGACCGTGAATTCATTCACGGGGCGGCCGAAGAATCGCCCAACCTTGCGCAGGCTCGCCGGGTAAGGGGCTTGCGCCGCGGCGGGCGTTGTCGGCTTGCCCGGCGATTCGAGCGGCAGCCAGCCTGCGCAAGGGGATTCCACGTCCCCCTCGCAGGGCTGCGCCGAGATGACGACCTCAGAGGCGCACGGCATCCGCGCCAGGCTGCTGCCACGAATTACACGAATTGAGTCGTCGCACCCAACACCAACCTGCTTTAGCAGGTTTCGGTGTATCAGACCGTGAATTCATTCACGGGGCGGCCGAAGAATCGCCCAACCTTGCGCAGGCCCGCCGGGTAAGGAGCTTGCGCCGCGGCGGGCGTTGTCGGCTTGCCCGGCGCTGTGGGGGGCAGCCAGCCTGCGCAAGGGGAGGGGAGTGCTCACTCGCGTGAGGCCGCTTCCAAAATGGTCAGGGTGATCGGGACGGTGTTGGCGTCGTACGGGGTGTTGGTGCGCACGCGCAGTTGAGCCTGGTACGTGCCCGGCGCCAGGTTGGTGTCGAAGGTCAGTACGACTGCCTGGCTGCTGGCCGCGGCCAGGGTTCCGCTCAGCACCGACGTGGTCAGCCAGGGGATTTGCATCCAACTGCAGGCATCGGTTTCGCCCGATTCGATTTCGTAGACACGCTGCGTACTCTGGTTGACGGCCCACAGATGCCCGCTGCAATCCATGTCCAGGCCGGCCTGGGTGAACTGAGCGAAGCTGGATACGTTGAAACCACCGATCACGGCGAAGTCGGCGGCCACATCCATCACATAGACGTCCAGCCCGCTGTCGGCGTTGGTCATGACAAAGAGGTGCCCCGTGAGTGGATTGAAGGCCAGGCCCGATGTGTCAAGCTCGGTGTAGATCGAACGTAGAATCCGACCATCGGGCGCCACCACATACAGGCTGCGATCGTTCCAGCTACCCACGTAATAGGCGTCGGCGATGGGGTCGTAGGCAAGCCCGCGCTGCGAGGCCGCAAACGCGGGGCAGATGCGGCGGCCCGTGCTGATCTTGGTTGCGGGATCAAGCTCGTGCAGGCAGTTGTCGCCGCCCACATTGACCTGCCACAGGCGGTTCGTCAGCACGTCGAATGCCATGTCGGCGGCAAACGACCCGACCCAACTCGAGACGTCAATGCTGTCGGTTGTGGGAGTGCCTGCGGGCAGGAAACGGTAATCGCGATCATCTCCCCCCACACTGCCGATGTTGCTCAGCCAAAGGTCGTTGGCTGTGGTGTCGAAGCCAACACCCCACGCGTAGGGGAGCTGCGTCGGCCAACTGCTGATGATACGGCCTCCGGCCAGGATGGGCACGTCTGGCGGTGGCCCGGACGCCAGCGCGGCGCGGGTGGGGTCGTTGTTAGGCCGCGTGTTGACAGGAGCCGCGGGGCGCACGGTCGGGCGCGCATTCTCGGCTGCAGGCGCCGTCGGCGGCGGGAGGTTGATGGGCAGCAGTTCGAACGTCAGGCTCAGGGCGCCGGTGTTGCTCAGGGTCAGGGTGAACGAAAGCGGTGCGCCGGCCGCGACCCCAACGTTGACCGCCGGGGGCACAACCTGCAGCATGCCCGCAGGCAGGTGGAAGTCTTGCGCCAGCACCGCGCCATCGGGGATGTCCAGGCAGACGCGGTCGCTGCCATAGGCGTCGGTGGCTGTCGCCAGGAAACAGGTCTGTCCGGGCGCAGCAAACAGGGTGTAGAAGCCATCCTCCAGCAGAGGATCATCGGGTGTTGATAGTGTGCTGACGGCCACGCCGGTGGTTTCATTGCGTACGGTGGCGCCGATGATGCCGGCGTTGGTGTTGGCGTCACGCGCGATGCCGGTCATGGGGCTGCCGGGCAGGGACAAACACGGCCGCGACGGCGCGAGCGGGGCATTTTGGATCGAGACATCGTCCACGTACCAGCCAGGCAGGATAGCGGAACTATCAGTCCAAAGGCGGAAGCGGAAACGGAAATTGGACACGTCGAAGGAGGGATCGAGATCCACCGAGACCTTGCCCCATTCTATCACGTCAATGCTGCCGCTGACCGGCCCATAGGCGCGCGTCCAGGTGACCCCGTTGTCCTTGCTGACGCCCAGGGCTGCGAAGTCAGAAGAGGGTTCGGTCAACAGCCATTGCCACCAGGTGATCCGCGCGGAACGACCGGCCAGGCTGGAGAGATCAAGCGGCGGCGAGACGATGAAGCCATCCTCGCGATCGGTGTAGTTGCCGGCCAGGCTGGTAGCCCAGACCTTGCTGCCGGAGTGCGCCCGACCTGGGCCGTTGGTCGGCGTACCCCAGGCCCAACTGCTGGCGCCACGCACGGAGGTCTTGATAAAACCGCCATCATTGGTCTCGAAGTTCTGGGTGTAGACGGTGGTCGTTGGGGGCAGTGGGACAACTTCGATGCCCACATCATCCATGTACCAGCCAGGACCGACAACCGAGTAATCCGTGCGGAAGATGAAACGGATGCGGAAGTTGCGCACGGCATAGTCGGCGCCCAGGCTCACAAAATGTTCGGCCCAGGCCAGATCCACGTTGCCAGACACCTCGCCGTACACCTTGCTCCACGTGATGCCGCCGTCGTTACTGACCGCGACGCGGGCAAAGTCATAGCCGCGTTCGGACTGCAGGTATTGCCACCAGGAAATGAAGAGGGCTGAGCCGGCGTATGCGCTCAGGTCAATGTCTGGCGAGACGACGTAGCCATCTTCGCCGTTGAGATAGGCGCCGTTCGGATTGGTGGCCCACACCTTAAGCCCTGAATGCGCGCGGCCGGGGCCGCTGTTGGGTTGACCCCAGGCCCAAGAGGTGGCGCCCTGGGTGGTGTAACCGCCGTCGTCGTCTTCGAAATCCTCGGAATAGACAAGGCTGCGACCGTAGCCCAATGCGCTGCACGTGGCGTCCACCGGCAAGGCAAAGTCCTGCGTGACGCTGGCCACGGTGGGGGTGATGGTGCGCGTGGCCGTTTGATAGCCGTTGCCGACGGCGGTGACCACCACCTGGTAAGCGGCCCCGCGCAGCAGGTTGACCTGGTACGCGCCGGTTTGCGGATTGCTGTAGACGGTGCGGGTGTAGCCAGGCGTCGAGAACTGCAGGCGCGCGTAGAGCGGCTGACCCTCGCGCAGGGACGCATCGGTGACATGGCCGGAGACGATGGTCGCGGGCAGCGGGGTGAGGGCAATGTCCTGCGTGGTGGTGGCGCCATCGCTAATCGTCACTGGTGCTGTGCCGTTGGCGTGGCCGTAGGCCGAAGCCTGCAAGGTGTAGCTGCCAGCCGGCAGGGCGACAAACTGATATTGACCAGCGGCATCACTGAAAGCGATATACCCACTGAGGTTGACCAGGGCGCCGCTGAGTGGCTGCGCGGTTTCGGCATCGGTCACAACGCCGGACAGGCTGCCATGCGGCGCGCTGGGACAGTCGGCAAACTGGAAGGCGCCGATGCGCGTGTGCCACTCATAGCCGGTGGTTGCCGGGTAGTATTCACTGGTGTACCAGAGGGTGCAATCATCGGTCGGGTCCACGGACATCATGCTGTAATCGCCCCAGCGTGAGGATTCGGAGGCCTGAGACCCGCCGCCTTCCATGAAGGAGGTTTCCAAGCGCGGCAGCGTGTTCAGCGGATCTTCGGCGCGGCGACCAATGTAGCGCACGGACGGATAGACCGTGGGGCTGGACGCGGTGTAGCCGATGGCCAGGTTGCCCTGGCCGTCCATGGCCATGCTCGCCATCCAGCGGTGGGCTGTGCTGCCCGACCAATCGCCAGCATAAGTGCCCTGTTGATAGATTTCCCAGGCGCTTGCCGTGCGGCGCAGTTCGTACCAGCGGATGCCGGCGCGGCCATTGCCGGCGTCCACGGTATGATTGGCGAGCAGCGTGGCATGATCGCCGAAATTGCGGTAGACCAGGCGGTGCATCAAGCGGTCGCCAATGGCATCCAGGTAGGCGTCGTCCCCCGCGCCTGGCTGCGGAATGCAGTTACGCGTGACGCCGACGCACGGCAGGGGCGTCCAGGCCGCGGTCGGCAGAATCAGATTCGGCTGGCCGGCCTGGCCAAAGGTGGAACTGCTGGGTGCGGTCCAATCCACATGAAACTCCCACAGGCGCAGGGCATCCTGCGGACCGATCCAGCCTGCGTCGTCCACTTCGGCGAAATAGCCAGGGGCGCCTGCGGGCGGCGGCGGGCCGTCCAGGTCCGCCGGCAGGATGCCGCCAAAGTCGGGGTTGACGCTGGCGAGATCGAAGTGTACCAGGCGCGCGGGCAGCCCTTGCAGCATTTGCAGGCGCTCGAACGCCCAGACGCCGGCGCCGGCAAAGCTGATGTTGGTGAAAAGATTGGCCGTCATGTAGTAGGCATCCGGCCAGACGCCGAGCTTGGGGTAGTCGTTGAACTTGTCACGTTTGACGAGAAAGGCATAGCGGTGCCAGGCGCCCAGGGGATCGCCGCTCTGAGAAATGGCAATACACTGGTAGACATCGCCCGGCAGGGCATTGGGCCAAGCCATGTAACTGAGCAGCCAGCGGTCGGCCAGATGATCGTAGAGGGCAATCGGATCGCCGCTGTCGTACTGTTCGCAGCCGGTGCCAAAGCCCGCGAAGAGGGTGGCCTCATTGACGGGGCCAAAGAGCAGGTCGCCGTTCTTGCTGAAGACGGCAAACGAAATGTTGACGAACTGCACGTAGTGGTTGGGGCCGACATCGCCGTTGGTGTCAGGCGGCAGCAGCCTGTCCACATTGCCAATGCCCTCGAAACTGCGCAGGGGGCCTGGCAGCCGCTCGGCGCCGACCGGGGCGATTTGGAGGGCGGCATCGGTCGTGAACACACGGGTCTTGGCGCCAGCCTGGCCCTTGGGGAGGGGGAGTAAGGGTTGGGCGACGATCTTGTGCTCGGTCTGCGACACCGACGCCAGTTGACGCAATGGGGCTGAGGTGTCATTCTTGACCGAGAGGGCGATTTCCGGCGGCGGCGCACCGGGTGAGGGCGCACGGTTGGCCGGCGCCTGATCGGCTTGTGTGGCGGTGGGGGTCATGCTGAGCAGCAGGGCCATCAGGAGGCAGAGTGTCAGCCAGATCAATGACAGGTGCGTGTGCCGGCTACTCAACGGTCGAGGTGCAGGCATAACAGGGTGCGTGCGAAACCGATGTGACATAGGATGCTCCTTGACAACCTGCGTGGGTACCCGTCGTTTGAGGCACGAGGGTCGTGGTGCGGAGCAGCAGGTTGACACATGAATTGTATGGGCGAACCGGTGGAATGTCAAGACACCTGGCGGGCGCACCAAGCGCCAGCGTTCCGCCAGCATTTGCCCGGCGGCGTCATCTGCGGTATGCTTGGCGCATGCGTAGGTACAACGGAAAGCAACGCCCGCCAGCCTGACCGACCGAGGAGTACAATGATGCCCATCTGGCTTACACCGGCCACGCCGGACGCCCTCAACGCGCTATCCACGCGCACGATGTCACAGCACATCGGTATCGAGTTCCTGGAAGTGGGTGACGACTATCTCAAGGCACGTATGCCGGTGGATGAGCGCACTGTGCAGCCGGCCGGCATCTTGCACGGCGGCGCTAACGTGACGCTGGCTGAGACGCTGGGCAGCGTGGCGGGCACCCTGTGCATTGACCCGCGCCAGAAGATGGTCGTGGGTTTGGAGATCAACGCCAACCACGTCCGCCCCACGCGCAGCGGCTTTGTGATTGGGGTTGCGCGTCCGCTGCACATCGGGGTCACGACGCACATCTGGGATATTCGCATCAGCAATGAGCAGGATCAACCGGTTTGCATTGCGCGGCTCACGCTGGCGGTGCTCAATCGTGAGCGCGCGAGCGGCGGCGGCTGACCTGCCGGCGCCGAACTCGTTCGGCGCTACGGAATTTCCTGATTGGGCGAATTGCTCGCCTCTCTTGGCCGTGCTACAATTTTGGCTTCCTCCGGCCAACAACCCTGTTCGTGAAAGGACTTTTTTTCATGCCGTCTCAACTGAAAATTGTGATGATCGCCGCTGAATGTGTTCCCTACGCCAAGACGGGCGGCCTGGCGGATGTCGCCGGCGCCTTGCCGAAGGCGTTACGTGCGTTGGGGCACGAGGTCATCGTGGTGATGCCCAAATACAGCAGCATTGACGAGCAAAAATTTGGCCTGCGCCCCTTCCTCAGCCCAATGGGGGTCTGGATGGGCAACACGCAGGAGTGGTGCAGCATTTATACCGCCAGTAATGACGGTGTACCGACCTTTTTTGTGGATTTCACGCGCTACTTTGATCGTCCTGGCCTCTATCACGATGCTAACTACAACGATTACCTGGACAATCCCTTCCGTTTTGGCTTCCTCACGCGGGCCGCTTTGCAGTTGTGCGTTGAACTCGACTTCAAGCCGGACATCGTGCATTGTCACGACTGGCACACGGCCCTGGCCCCGGCCTTTCTCAAGATCTGGCACTGGAACGATCCCATCTTGAGCGGCGCGGCCAGTGTCCTGACGATTCACAATGTCGCCTACCAGGGCAACTATGACGCCAGTTGTTATGACTACCTGGGCTTGCAGCGGGGCAATTTCACCGCCGACAAGCTCGAAGACCATGGCCGCGTCAACTTCCTCAAGGGCGGCATTCAATACGCAGACGTGGTCAACACGGTCAGCCCCACCTATGCGCGGGAGACGCGCACGCCCGCGCTCTCGCATGGCATGGCGCTCTACCTCAACGGCCGCGGCGACAACTATGTGGGCATCCTCAACGGCGTGGACTACACCGAATGGAACCCGGCCGTGGACACGCTGATTCCCGCGCACTTCTGGCCGCACGACCTGTCGGGCAAAGCCGCGTGCAAGGCTGAGCTGCAGCGTCAGATGGGCCTGGAAGTCAACTCGTACGTGCCGATTGTGGGTGTCGTCAGTCGTCTGGCGGCGCAGAAGGGGCTTGATTTGTTGGCGCAGGCCATCGAGGACATCGTCTCCTCGATGCAAGTTCAGTTCGCCATTCTCGGTTCGGGCGACCCTGGCCTGGAAGCCTTTTTCCGCTCGGCCGCGGCGCGCCATCCTGGCCGCATCGGCGCCTACATCGGCTACAGCAACCCCGCCGCCCACTTGATCGAGGCCGGCGCCGACTTTTTCATCATGCCATCGCTGTTCGAGCCGTGCGGCCTGAATCAAATCTATTCGCTGAAGTATGGCACGCTGCCCATCGTGCGCGCCACCGGCGGCCTCGACGACACCGTCGAGCAGTACAACGAAGCCACCGGCACGGGCACCGGCTTCAAATTCTGGCAGCCAACCCCACGCGCCATTTTCGACACGGTCGGTTGGGCCGTCAGCACCTATTACGATCGCAAGCATCACCTCAACCAGATGATCCAACAGGCGATGGCGCAGGACTATTCCTGGGAGAAGAGCGCCCACGCCTACGAAAATCTGTATGACAAGGCGCTGCGCAACCGACAGGCGTGACGATTGATGCTTTGGCGTGTTAGAGCAGATAGAGGCAGAACGTCATGGCAACAACGAAGAGGGCGCTGGTGCTGGCGCGAATGAGGGCTAAACTGAACAATGGCTCCTGGCGCAGGTTGCCCAGCGTTCGATAAATGACCAGGCGCGGGACGAGCACCAGGGGCGCCAGGCCAACGAAACCAATCAGCAGCAGATTCAGCAAAAGCAGACGTTCGAGCGCGCCGAGGATGCGATCCACAGGGTGAATGGTTGGCCTGACGGCTGGTATGCCGACCGTCATGGCGCGCAGGATTTCCATCTCCACGACCGGCTCGACCCACACCAGCAAGATCAGGCAAGACAGCCCCAGCAGTTGACCTTCCGAAACATTGAGCGCAAACTGCGGCGGTCGCCACAAGTCGTGCCACGGCACCTGCGCGCCCCAGACAGTGGTAGCCAGCAGGGTCAGGATGTGCGCTGTTTGGTCGGCGGCGAGATAGAGCAGCCCTCGCTGCGGGGGCAAGCCGCGAACGAGGAACGTGCGCACGCTGTCAATCAAAAGATGGGCGACGCCGAGTGCCAGTATGCACGGAAGCCATCCGGCAAACGCGCCGGCGCCAAAGCAGAGCATGGAAAACGTCACCAGCCCGGCGTGGATCAGAAGTCCGCGCCAGCCGCCCAACTTGCCACGGGCAACTTTGCCGGTCTGAAGCGCAAAATCGCCAACCAGATGACCCAATAGTAAACGTAGGAAGATGATCATACGTCCGATGCCCTGCGTGTGTACCCCATGTGTGGCGTGTCTGCCCAAGACAGGCCGACCTCGCGAGTGACACTGGCGCTAGTATGACCTCAACCCGTTTCCGGCTCAATATGCGAAGGGTACCGTGTTTGCCAAGAAAACCTACCTTGAAAAGCCCGGTTCGGAAAGCTTATCCCGGAATGGACAGGGGTGGAATGAGCAAAAAGCTGCGCGGCAGCGGTGCGCAGTCCCAGCCGCCGGCCGCCGGCAGGAAAATATACACGGTCTCCCCGGCTCGCAAGCGCCGCGAGCCGATAGCCTGCGCAGTCACAATACGCGAGTCAATGAAGAACTGATAGGGGTTGACATGCGTGATGCCATCCACCGTCGCCAGCGCCTGTGCAAAACCGGCATAGTTGCCTTGCAGATAGGCCAGGAGGTCGGCAATAGTCGGCGGGCTATCGTCCGACCACGCAATCTGCACGCGGCGCTGACCGACAGCCCGCCACAGGGGTTCGCCCAGTTTGATGTTGATCTCCATAACGGTTACTCACTCAACCTTAATCCAATTACGTCTGTTCATGGCGCCAGGCAGGGAACCAGCCCGCACGGCTATTCGTTGTGATATACTGCAAGCGGGAATAGACTTCGCTTTTCCGCCTGAGGAAACAGGCGCAATTCGTGCCCGCTTGCAGTACAATCGGTCCCCGAAAAGCCCAAAGCATGAAAAACTTTGGCCTCATACTTTAGCATCATAGATGAAAGAACTGTCAGGCAACTGACGCATGAAATTCATACTCGTTTCACCTCTGCATGCGACAACGAGATACTGATCATACCAGGAGGAAACACAACATGCCGTGGCTGATTCTGAGTGCTGTTATTATTTTGTTAGCCTGGACATTTCTGCCTGACGATGACGTCGTACAGGAGGCGGACCCGCCCCAGGATAGCCGTCCCCTGCTGAGTTACGCGGTCGCCTGGCTACGTCGCCACCTGGCCTGACCCGCTGCGCTGATTCTAGCGAATGGTCAACAAAGCGCCAAATGAGCAACGGCCCTACGTTCATTTTTGAAAGCAGGGCCGTTTGTGTTAAACTAATGCTGCAATTTGATTGCACATCTTAGGTGAGGGCGTTCCTTTGTTAAACTGGTACGCGCTGCATGTCAAGCCGAACGCTGAATACCTGGTTGCCGAGATTCTCGCCCGACACCCTGTCGAGACCTATCTGCCGACCCTCAAGTCGCTGCACCCTCGCCCGGGGCGCACCACTCAGCCCTATTTTCCGAGCTATTTGTTTGCCCGTATTGATTTTGACGTCACCGGCTACCGCACCATTGCCTGGACGCCAGGGATTCGCGGCATTGTCACCGTGGAACGGCGTCCAGCTATCGTGGGGGACGAGGTGATCGAGGCCATCCGTGAGCGGGTGGACCTCATCTGGGCCGAGGGCGGGTTGCCCACGCATCCCTTCCAGCCGGGTGATCGCGTGCGTATCCGTTCGGGCGCGCTGCAAGGTCTCATGGGCATCTTCGAAGGCCCCACCACGCCTGCGAAACGGGTTCACATTCTGCTGAACTTCTTGGGCTGGGCGCGGCCGGCTGAGGTGCCGGTGCAGGAGTTGGAGTTGGCGGCGCCCGATGACATTGACCCGCTCGATCTGATCGAGATCGCGCGCGAACATGAAGAGACACGCCTGCGCCGAGGCACGCGTGGCAAAGGGCGCCAGATTCACTATCATGATGAAGAGCTGAGCCGGGCTGGTCAGGGCTAGTCGCAACCTGTCGGCTGTGCTGCACCGTAACCCAGGCTTCTGCAACAAACGAGGTGCTGTGTGCGTGTATTGATTACCGGTGGCGCCGGTTTTATTGGCAGTCACCTGGCCGAGGCGCTGCTGGCTGCCGACCATCGCGTCACGATCATGGATAACCTGTCAACCGGCCGATTCGAGAATATCGCTCATCTTGTCGGCCATCCGGCCTTCCATTTCGCCATTGACTCGATCACCAACGACATCGTGCTCGATCGGCTGACCAGCGAGTGCGACCTGGTCTTTCACCTGGCTGCGGCCGTGGGCGTGGAACTGATTGTGCGCCAGCCCGTGCATACCATCGAAACCAATGTCATGGGCACCGAGGCGGTTCTGCGCACGGCCGCGCGCTATCGTGCCCGCGTGTTGATCGCCTCGACCTCGGAGGTGTATGGCAAAGGCAGCCGCGTGCCCTTCAACGAAGCCGACGATGTCCTCCTCGGCCCTACCAACAAGAGCCGCTGGGCCTATGCCGCCAGCAAGATGGTGGATGAATTCCTGGGGCTGGCCTATTACCAGGAGCAAGGGTTGCCAGTCACGATCATGCGCTTTTTCAACACGATCGGCCCCCGGCAAACTGGCCGCTACGGTATGGTCATCCCGCGCCTGGTCGCACAGGCGCTGGCGGGGCAGCCTTTGACTGTCTATGGCGACGGCCAACAGAGCCGCTGCTTCTGCGATGTGGCTGACGTGGTGCGCGCCGCCCTGGCCCTGGCCGCCCGGCCTGACACCGCGGGGGAGGTCTTCAACATTGGCGGCAGCGAGGAGATTTCGATCCTCGACCTGGCTCGCCTCATTCTGCAGGTTCTTTTCCCGCAGGCTCCACCCGCCGACGCTGATCCGCGCATCCAATTTGTCGCCTACGCGGATGCCTACGCCCCTGGTTTTGAAGACATGCGCCGCCGCGTGCCCGACACGAGTAAATTGCGCGCCCTGACTGGTTGGGCGCCCGCTATCCCTCTGCCTGAAACGATCCGGCGCGTGGCTGACACACTGGGACGCCAGGCGCCTATTTCCGAAAGAGTAAGGGCATGATGTCAGAGATCAAATCCCACCTGCTGACCAAATTCAATGCACGATCCGCCAGCATTGCGATCATCGGCCTCGGCTATGTCGGTTTGCCGTTGGCCGTCGCCTTTGTTGAGGCCGGTTTCACCGTGATCGGCATTGACGTTGACCAGAACAAGGTCAAGGCCATCAATGGCGGCGAGTCCTATGTGGAAGATGTGGCTACGACCCGCCTGGCCGCGGCGGTTGCACGCGGCGCCCTGTCAGCCACAACCGATTTCAGTGCGCTGTCCACCTGCGACGCGGCCATTATCTGCGTGCCGACGCCGCTGAGCAAGACGCGCGACCCGGATGTGCGCTACCTGATCGCGGCCGGTGAATCGGTGGCCCGCTATGTTCATCCCGGTATGTTGGTATCACTGGAGTCAACCACCTATCCGGGTACGACCGAAGAACTGCTGCGCCCTATGCTGGAGGCCGGCGGACTGCGTGCGGGCGCCGATTTCTTCCTCGCCTTTTCGCCAGAACGCATTGACCCCGGACGCAAGGACTACACGGTCGAGAACACACCCAAGGTGGTGGGCGGCCTGACCGCTGGCTGCCTGGAAGTGGCTGTGGCGATGTATCGCCAGGCCATCCAGACGATTGTGCCGGTCTCTTCGACACAGACCGCGGAGATGGTCAAACTACTGGAAAACACCTTCCGCGCGGTCAACATCGCCCTGGTCAACGAAACGGCCATCATGTGCGACAAGCTGGGCATTGATGTGTGGGAGGTGATTGATGCCGCCAACACCAAGCCCTATGGCTTTATGAAATTCACGCCTGGCCCGGGCGTTGGCGGGCACTGTATCCCGCTTGACCCGCACTATTTGTCATGGAAATTGAAGACTCTCAACTACAATGCGCGCTTCATTCAATTGGCCGGCGAGATCAACAGCGAAATGCCGCGCTATTGGGTCAACAAGGTGCAGGATGCCCTGAATGATGTGGGCAAGCCTGTGCGTGGCAGCAAGGTCTTGGTGTTGGGCGTGGCGTACAAGAAGGACATTGACGATGTGCGCGAGTCACCGGCGCTGGACATCGTCGAACTGCTGAGCCTGAAGGGCGCGGCCGTGAGCTACCACGATCCCCATGTCCCCTCGTTTCGACATAACGGCCATGCCCTGACATCGGTGACCGACCTGGCGTTGGCGCTGGAGACAGCCGATTGCGTGGTGATTGCCACCGATCATTCCATGTACGATTGGGCTGATGTGACCCGGCGCGCCGCGCTGGTCATTGATACGCGCCACGCCCTGCCGTGAGAAGTCGGCCGGCCCAGTAGATTCTCGCGTTAGCGGCAAAGTGCAATGCCAGGCAAGGGGATTGGCGGCACGCGGCCCTCGGTGTCAATGGCATAGACACGCGTGCCATTGTGCGTGTACAGCAGGGTCAGATGGGAGTCAACCGCGGCCAGGAACGCATCGAGATGTGCGGCCACCTCGCTGCCCTGGGGATAGAAGAACTGGCGACCATCGGGCAGCACCAGCAGATGGGTGATGCCTAGTTCGTGCAGACGGGTCAGAAAGCGCTGCGCGTCCGTCAGTTGGGAAAAATCGAGCAATCCCTGAAAGGCCGGGTCAACCGGCACCTGGTCACGCGACAGGAAAGAACCGCGCAAGGACCAGTTGAGCACCCGCGCCTCGGCTGGCAGGTTACGGTTTGCCCACGCCATCGCGTCATATTCCGGCAAGCCCCGACTGAGCGCTTCCACCTCGCTTTCCAGCCCCAACACCGCACGCGTGGCGTCAGGGCGTGCGGAGGCCGCATGGGCCAGCCCCAGCGCCATAGCGATCGCCAAGAGCGCCGTCATCAGCTTGCGTGACCACGCCGGGCCGTGCGTCAGGTAAAACCAGGTGCAGGCTGCCACGACAATGGCGCCCAGCGCTTGCGCGAAGATAAAGAAGCGCGGCATGGGAAAGAGAAAAGCCTGCATGAGGGTCACCAGCATGCCAGCTATCATCAACCGGATCAGGACGCGCCGTTTATCTCCAAATCCGGCCCGCAATAGCGGCAACAACGTGATCGGCCAGACCAAGCTCAACCAGATGCCGCTGCCATAGAGCGCGACCAAATAGAGTATCACGCCCACCGCAGCCAGGCTGCGCACCTTACCGACGCCGACGTAGGCAAAGTGTGCCTTGTGTAAGAGATCGGCGCATTGGTTCCAGGTTGCCTCTGTAAACCAACTAAACCCAAACGGAAAGATTGGATCACCACCCAGGGCCCAGGCGCGCCACAGCCAGGGCACAGACGGCAGCGCCGCTACCAGTATGGCGGCCGCGAGTAGCGACCAGCGACCAGCGCGTGGCCGCCAGAGTAAACGGCCCAGCGTCAGCACGACAAACAGCACCAGGTAGGGCCAGCCCAGAAGCTTGGTGCCGGCAGCCAGGCCGGCAGCCAGGCCGGCCGTAAGCAGCCAGCCGGCTTTGTCGGTTTGGATCCAGCGCAACCAGGCCAGGGCAGTTGCAAGGTGAAAGAGAGCCAATGGAATGTCTACGTAGGCCAACGGCGCATAGCTGGCGACGACCGGGGTGGTGAAGAGGAGCAGGACGGCCAGGAGTGCAATCTGTGTTCCAAACCATTGACGTGCGGCCACGAACACGCCCAGAAGCAATAAGAACGTGAGGCCCAAGCTGATCAACTGCACCAGTTGGTCACCGGCCAGGGCCAGACCCCAAAGGTTGAGCATCTCGACATTGCTAAACCACAGGCTGCGATAGAGTGCCGGGAAGTAGTCAAGGCCGCCGACCTGCAAATAGAGCCGGGGCAGGAAGACATGGTACCAAGTGGCGTCGAAAGCAGCAACCGGCGCCAGCGCGCCGAGCAGATCGAGCGCGGCGAACGGCGCCAGCGCCAGCAGCATGAGGCGCTGGCTGCTGCCTGCGGGCAACGAGGGGCGCCAGGTGCGCGCGGTTTGTCCCAGCCACCACAGATCGTGGCGAGCTACCAGCGCAGCCAGGGCCAACGCCAGACCCAGTGTCCAGGTGGACAGCAGATGCAGGGAGCCAAGCGTCAACGCGCTGAGTACCAGTAGACCGCAGCCGATGATCCATGCGAAGAAGAGCGTGTTTGCCGTCTGCTCGTGCGCGATGGCGAGGCGGCGCATGACCCAGCGGCCGGCCGCGGCCGTAATGGCAGCCAGGACGACCGCCATCAACAAGCTGAAGCCATTGGTGACCGGTCGGCATGCCGCCAGGGCCAGCAGGGCAATGCCGGCCGCTGCCAACAGCCAGCGGTCAAAGCGGGTTTGCTGCCACAGGAGCCAGCCGCCGCCCACGAACACCAGCAGCGCCAGGGTCAACGCCAGGCTCCAGGTGGGCGTCAGACGCTCCAGGTAGCGCAACCAGTCGAAGTAACCTGGGGTGGCCAGTGGGCTGGGGTTATGCACTTCCTGCCAGCCATGCCAGGCAAACCACACGGTGCCTGACACCAGCCAAAGGATGGGCACGAGCGGTGATATGAGTGTCTTGGTGATTTTTTGCATAAGAAGAACCGGCGGTGATTATAGCACCGCCGGTTTTTATTCCCAATTTGGGGTTTGGGGAGTGTCCAGACTGGAGACCTAGAAGTTCACCCACATGGTCAGCGCGTGGCCGGACTCGCCCTCGGCGTAGGCCACCGTGGCGCCATCGCGTGTCACCGTTACCCGCAGCGGAAAATTACCGTGGGGCGCCACAACCAGGAACATCCTGTTAGCATGTTGAACGGCATGAAAATTCACGTCCAGATCGAGATCACCTGCGAGTACCGCGGTCAGTACTGACCCTTGCGGGGCCAGCAGGTTGACGCTCACGGTTGAACCGGTGTTCTCGACCGGCGCCTCCACCACCACATTGACAACGCTACCGTCAGGCAGAGTGACAACGGGGTCAGATGAGCACCACGACACATGCGCACCAGCGGGAACAACGCCAACCACCGCAACCATCAGCACCGTCACCAGGAAGGCAACTATTGAACGACGAGACATGACGAACCTCCTTTAGCCTTTGAGCTTCGCTCTTTTGATGTTGCACAAAGAGCGACAGCGACTCATTGTTTCGGTGATATTGTAGGCATGGCGGTCGGGAGAGACAATAGTACCCGCGTACCGCGCCAGGAGGCCGTCAAAACCCATCTTGCGCATCGTCTACTGTGCTGGGAACAGAGGCGCGCCGCTCCACCAGGCCGCCAGATCAAAATAGGAGATGACCAACATGAGCGCCAGTAACCCCATCATGCCAACCAGGTGGACCAGGGCTTCGCGTTCTGGCGGAATGCGTTTGCCGCGGCGAATGGCCTCCAGCAGCACGAAGACCAAGCGTCCACCGTCCAGCGCGGGCAGGGGCAGCAGGTTGATAATGAAGAAGTTGAGGCTCAGAAAAGCGGTCAGCTCGATCAACGGCAGGAGTCCCTGCCGCGCCAACTCGCCGGTGATGCGCGCAATGCCCACCGGGCCGGCGACGCCACCCATGGGCGGTGCATCTGGCGCCGGTGCGATCACGTTACGAAGCAGTTCACCCAGGCCGGTAGTCATCATGATGACCACTTCACCGGTGCGCTGAATGCCCATCGTCACGGCCTGGCCGAAGCCGCTGGCTGTGACCAGCGCGCGCTGGATGCCGACTCCCGCTGCTCCCTGGTCGGTCGGTGTTTCCTCCACGGTGCGCGGGGTGAGGGAGAGACTGTAGGTCTGATCCCCGCGCTGCACGATAATCGGCATGAGGCGCCCGCGGTACTGCACGATCGTCTCGCGCACCGCGTCGGTGGTGGTGGGACGCACATCGCCCACCATGACGATTTGGTCGCCCGCCAGGATGCCAGCCTGTTCGGCCGGCGAACCTGGCATAATCGTGGTGATTTCCACCTTGCCCAGGGGGTACGGTACACCGGACGAGAAAACCACGGCGTATAGAATTGGCGCCAGGATCAGGTTCATCAACGGGCCGGCCAGCAGGACGATCGCGCGTTGGTAAGGCTTCTTCGACGTCAGGCTGCCCTCGGTGTCAAACCCGGTTTCTTCGCCGACCATGCGCACAAAGCCGCCCAACGGCAGCCAGTTCAGTGTAAACTTGATGCCCTTGCGCTCGAACAGCGTCGCCATGCGGGGCGGGTAGCCAAAGCCAAACTCTTCGACCTTGACCTTCATCCACAGCGCGGCCAAGAAGTGGCCCAGCTCATGCCAGAAAACAAGAACGCCCAGGACTGGAATCACAGCCAGCCAGGCAAGTTTGTTGCTCAGAAAACTCAAATCAATCATTCATACTCCTCTCGATGCGACCCATCATGCGGCCCGGTTCACGTTCGTCAGCGGTCTTTGGTTTCGTCTGGGTCGCGCTCCTCACATTGTATCTCGGCTCATGGGCCGTTTCTGTCAGGATGAACGCACAATACGCCTTCACCAGGCTTACTATACCTCAAGCACGTACAATCAGTCAAACCCTTTTGCCGTTACGGCGCTGACGCCTGGGCCGGCCGATCAGGTGTTCAAGGCGACACGGAAGCCGGCTCAGGCGCCTGGCAGGCTGAACTCATGCTGAAGAGCCGCCATGGTCAGGATGTCGTGGTACCGGCCGTTGCGGAAGATCGCCTCGCGCCTGACGCCTTCATGGCGGAAACCGGCCTTTTCGTAGCAGCGAATGCCGCGCGGGTTGAAATCATACACATCGAGCTCGACGCGGTGCAGGTTCAGCTCGCCAAACGCAAACTGGAGGATGGTGCGGGTGGCGTCGGTGCCGTAACCCTGACCCCAATACGCCTTTTCGCCCAGCGCGATGCCAAAGTTGGCAAACCGGTTCTTCCATTCAACACGATGCAAACCGTTGTTGCCAATGTGGACCCACTCATCCCCGACGTGCGCTTCGATGCCGAAGAGATAATCATCTTCGCTGCTGAGCCGCTTCTCGAACCAACGTTCCTCCATGGCCATGGACATCGGTTCGAACATCAGAAGATACTGGCGCACCTCTGGATCATTGAACCAGCGCACGAACGTCGGCAGATCCGTGCGCTCGATGGCCCGTAAACGGACCCTTTCCCCGTACAACATATGACCCTCCGAAATCTGTGATTTGCGCTGCCCCGTGCCACAAACCGCTGGATTGCCGGTGACAGCCTCCCGCCGGGAGTTTGCTGAGTATGGAACCCATGGCAGCCGGGTACACCACAGATCTGCGACAGATATCTGACAGATGGCTCACGGTTCAATTGCCAGGCGGCGCGTCGGTCTGGCCGCGTGGTTGAGGCGCCGGTGAGCGACGGCTCAGAGTGGCCAGGCCGGCCAGCCCCATGATCAGCGCCACGACGACCATCACGGCGACGAGACCCAGCCAATCGGCCAGCGCACCGGCAAAGAGCACCGGCAGCATGGAGAGCGAACCGGTGATCATGAAGAGCGAAGCGAAGACACGCCCGCGCATGTGATCTTCGGTCTCCTCCTGCAACTGCGTGTAGGCCGGCACCGTGATGAAGGAATTGACCAGGCCCAGGCCAACTGCCATGACGATGGCCCCACCCAGGATCGTGTTGCCCAGGAGGTCAGCCGGCGCGTTGATTCCCCAAAGAAGCTGCGCCAGCGCGCTGCCCCAGAACGGCGAGAGGGCCAGACCGGCCAGGGAAAGCGCACCCCCCACCATGCTCAGGCTAATCAGCCGCGCCGTGCCCACCCGGCGCACGACCCGGCCCACCAGCACGACGCCCAGCAGCATGCCCAGGCTGGCCGGCAGCAGCAAGAAACTGACATCCTCAGGGTTGCGGCCCAGAATGCGGCTGACGAAGCCTGGCCCCAAGGTCGCGACCACCAGCAGGATGGTCGAGGCCACTGACAGATTGATGGTCGCCGTGCGCACGGGCGCATTGCCGGCCATGAACGACCAACCCTCACGCACCGGCACCCAAAACTCCCGGTGGAGCGTTGCGCCCAGGCCGTCGGTTGAATCACGCAGGACCGCCAGCAGCGGCTTCTCGTGACTGCGGTCCCCGGAGGGCAGGCGCGCCACCAGGATGACGCACAATCCGTACAACGCCGCCACAAACAGCCACAAACGCCGCAAACCAAGGAAAGCCACCAGAATTGGCCCCAAGATCGCCATTCCTCCCACCAGCGACGCGTTATAAGTGGTGGCAAAGAGGGCGTTGGCGGCCAGGAGTTGGTTGCGCGGCACCAAGAGCGGGATGGTGGCAGCTTCCGCCGGGCCGAAGAACTGCGATACCGCGGCGAAAAGCGCCGTGAGCAAAAAGATGCCGATCAGCAGAATGGAGGGCGACCAGTCGCGGTCGAACAGGAAGAAGCAAACCAGCAACAGCATGCGCAGCAGATTGGTAATCCAAAGCATGGCTGGTTTGTTGGAACGGTCCACGACCACGCCGGCAAACGCCCCCACCAACACAGGCGGGATCACGAACGACAGGACAGCCAGACTGGTAAACAAGGATCGCTGCGTGACCCGTTCGGTCAGCACAATGACGGCGAAATTGACCATAGACTGCGCCGTCAGGGAGATGGCCTGCGCCGCCCACAGACGCGAAAAGCCACGATTCCTCAGAACCTGAAGCAACGATGGCCGGACTTCAACATTGACCTCTTCCACGACGATGTCAGCGCCTTTCTTAGTACACGACTCTGACCCACGTGCGCCGGGTCATTGACGTGCGAGATGCCGGGGATGTCGCCTGCAAGCGCGCAGGCGCCCGAATTCTACTTGAAAATAACAGATTAAGCCAATGCCTGTTGCACCCCACACGCACGCCCTGGCCCGCGCCGGCCAGGAATTCCACATCTGAACGATGTTGCTACCGCAAGGAGCACGCCCCCCCGCCCGCCCCCCCGTCAATCTGCGACCAGCCGGCCGTTTCTTTGTGTTTGCCGCGTTCGCTGTGGTCACGGGCGTGCCAAATTCGGCGTTGCCGTGCGCTGGCTCCGCGCTGCCGGCACTGTGCTATAATGACCATGCCATGAACCCATCGAGCACTCGATCGTTCGACGAAACCCTCTGGGCGGCACGCTGCTTCGCCTTCCTGTCCCCGCGCCTGGCTGATGCCGACCCCGCGCACGACATGGACCATGTGCGTCGCGTCGCGGACATGGCACGCGCGTTAACCGTGGCCGAAGGCGCCCGCCTGGAAATCGTGCTGCCGGCCGCGTGGCTGCACGACTGCGTCCTGCTGCCCAAGACATCACCGCAGCGCGCCCGCGCCTCCACCCTGGCGGCCGAGGCGGCCGGCGAATTCCTGCGTCTCAGCGATTACCCGCCATCCCTGATCCCTGCCGTCGAACACGCCATCGTCGCGCACAGCTTCTCCGCCGGCATCGCGCCCCGCACCCTGGAAGCGAAGGTCGTGCAGGACGCTGATCGTCTCGATGCCATTGGCGCCATTGGCATTGCCCGCTGCCTGCTCTTGGGCGGGGCGCAGCGTAAACCATTATTTGACAGCGCCCAGCCCTTTCCTGACCAGCGCCCGCCGGATGACACATCCAACGTGCTCGATCACTTCTACGTCAAGCTCCTGCGCCTCGCTGAACTGATGCAAACTGCCAGCGCGCGCGCCGAAGCTCAGCAGCGCACCCAGTTCATGCAGCAGTTCCTGGCACAACTGCGCCGAGAGATCACGCCGCCAGCGCCGTGATGGCGACCCTGTGCCCTTCTGTCCCAGCCGTACTGCTGGGCCTCCGCGGGCCCCCCCCCCCCCGCCCCCCCGCGGGGCGTCTCCCGCCTGCCAATCGGTGAGCAAATTGCTTGTCCGCGCCTCTTGACATAGAACAAATGTTCTGATATACTTAGAACACTTGTTCCATTAGGGCAATCATTGGTTTTGCGCACAAGAGAGAAGATCCTATTGCCGGCCCTTCCAGTCTACCAGGTTCCTGGGTAGGGCCGCGCACCTTCGGGCGTGACGGCCCGCCTCTATCAGCGCCCGCTTCTGGCAGGAAGCAGACGACGGGCGGAGCGCCGGAGGAGGATCGTTCTATGCAGCGCAAACTCGACATGCAGGCGGACCGCATCGAGGCCGTGTTGGCCAGCCATAAGGTGGGCGGACGGGTGGCGGGAGGGACCGTCACCGCCCGCTTCGTGCGTTTTGATTTGGTTACTCCCATGGGCACGCGCATCAACCGTGTGGGCGCGCTGGCCGAAGAGATCGCCCTCGCGCTCGGCGCCCGCTCCACGCGCATCTTTCGCGATGGCGACAAGATCAGCATCGAAGTCGCCCGTGAGGGCGCAGCCCCGCGCATCGAATTGGTGCCGCTGTGCGCGCGCCTCGCCAACATTCCACCTATCACCGGCGTCCTGGGCATTGATGAAGAACATACCCCGCTCCTCCTGCGCCTCTCTTCGCCGGATGTCACCCACGTCTTGATCGCGGGCACCACCGGCAGTGGCAAGACGGCTCTGGCGCGTGCGCTGCTTTCCTCGCTCGCCATGCACAATCGCCAGGGCGCGCTGCAAATGGTGCTGATTGACCCCAAAGGCCGCGGCTTCGGCCCGTTGGACGGCCTTCCCCATCTGTTGCGGCCGTTGGTGGCCGACAAGAACGAAATTCTCAGCGTGTTGACCGACCTGGTGACAGAGATGGAGCGGCGCGACGCCATGGCGCGGCAACTGCGGCGTCCGGTGGATTCACCGCGACTGGTCGTGGCGGTGGATGAGCTGGCCGACCTGCTGCAGGCCGGCGGCCGGGACGTGGAACGGGCGCTCACCCGCCTGGCGCAGCGCGGACGCGAGGCGGGCATTCACCTGGTGTGCTGCACGCAAAAGCCGACCAGCACAGCCATCGGGCCGCTGTTGAAGGCCAACTTTCCTGTGCGCCTGGTGGGCAGCGTCACCAGCCCCGAAGAGGCGAAGATCGCCACCGGCCTGGCCGGCTCCGGCGCGGAGAAACTGACCGGTGCAGGTGATTTCCTGCTGGTGACCAAAGGGCAGACAGTGCGCTTTCAAGCGGCCTGGATTGGTGAGAGTACCCTGGGCCGCCTGGTCGACGTGTTGCGAGAGGGCGGGCGGCGCTCGCGGCGCTGGAGCCCCGCCGAAGCCAGGCAGTTGGTCAAGATGTGAAGGCAATCGCCGCGCATGAGACGCGGCGCGGCCAGGAGGCCAATATAATGAACAAGTGGATTCCGTTGACGCTGTTGGTTTTTGTGGGCGTGTTGGCCGTCGTGATCGGCCAGCGCATGAGTACCGAGTCCATGGCGGTAGTGATTGGCGTGGTGTTCGGCGTGGCGGCCAGTATTCCCACCAGCCTGTTGATTGCCTCGCTGATGCGGCGCACCCTGCCGACGTCGGCGCCGCCGGCGCACGATGCGCGTCAACCGCCATCCGCGCAGCCGATGATCATCGTCAACCCCATGGGGCAACTTCCCTACGGGTACGGCGGCCAGATGTTGGGGCACGAGGGCGTAGCCCACCGGCTCGACGCGGTCGAGACGCCATCCATGCTGCCGATGCCCCGGCGCTTCCGCATCATCGGCGCGGACGTGGATTCGGACGATTGACACAGGTCGTCATGAAGCGGTGTAATTGCCCCGCGACTAATCGCGTGGTACAATCGCGTCGGTTTTCATACGTTGATGGCTGGCGCTCCCCCTTGACGGCCAGCCGGGGGAGAAATAGTAATGCTCGCCAACACATTAGTCCAATCTCATGAATATGCGCAAGTGATTGCCAGAATGGTTGCCGCGTTGCCGCCGGGACTATGGCTTTGTTCGATGAAATAGGTGAATAACCTGATGACCAACGCACTGGCTCCGCACATCAATCTGTGGGTGACGCACGAGGACGAGGTTGTGCTCAGCGGCTGGCGTATTGCCCTCCTGGAGGCGATCGCCGCAACCGGGTCCATTTCGGCCGCTGCCGATCAGTTGGAGGTCAACTACCGCGTGGCGTGGAGCAAGATCAAGGAGATGGAGCATGGCCTGGGCGTGGCTCTGCTGACAACGCACATCGGCGGCAGCCACGGCGGCGGCGCTGAGCTGACGCCGGCGGCCCTGGAGTTCATCCGGCGCTATCGCTTGCTCAGCGCAGGGCTGGACGAATGGGTGCAGCAACGTTTTGCCGAAGTGTTTGGCGATTTATGATATAGATCATAGGCAGAGTGAGGCGTTATGATGAAAATGAATAACGCTTTGATAACCAATTGAGGAGGATTTATGCGTTCTCGTCTATTCGTCATCGTCTGCCTGTTGGCCCTGCTGTTGACAGCCTGTGCTTCCCCTTCCGCCGCGCCCACTGCGACCGCCCTGCCCCCTGCGACCGCCTTACCCCCTGCGCCGCCGGCCGTCTTGCGCCTGGCTACGACGACCAGCACGGCCGATTCTGGCCTGCTGGATGCCATTCTGCCGGTCTTCGAAAAGGCCTATCAGTGCCAGGTGGATGTGGTCGCCGTGGGCACCGGCCAGGCCCTGGAAATTGGACGCCAGGGCGATGCCGACGTGCTGCTGGTGCATAGCCGCAAGGGTGAAGACCAGTTCGTTGCGGAAGGCCACGCGTTGGCGCGCTTCGACGTGATGGTCAACGACTTCATCATCGTCGGCCCCGCGACCGACCCGGCCGCCATCGGTAGCCTGGGCGGCGCCAAAGAGGCGTTCCGGGCCATCATGACCGCGCAGGCGCCGTTTGCCAGCCGCGGTGACAAGTCAGGCACCAATACCAAAGAGCTTTCGATTTGGGCTTCGGCCGGCATCACACCGACGGCTGACATGACATGGTACAATGCCCTGGGCCAGGGCATGGGCGACACCCTGCTCTTTGCCCAGGAACGCCAGGCCTACACCCTGAGCGATCGCGCCACCTTCCTGGCGATGAAGAGTAAGCTGCCTGGCCTGGCCATCCTGGTGGGCGGCGCCAGCCTGGCAGACAACAAGGACAAGAGCCTGCTCAACCCGTATGGCGTGCTGGCCGTCAACCCGCAGACGCATCCTGGCGTCAATACGGCGCTGGCAGATCAATTTGTCGCCTGGATCCTGGCGCCCGCGACCCAACAACTGATCGGCGCTTTTGGCGTTGATCAATTCGGGCAGCCCTTGTTCTACCCAAATGTGAATCAGTAGCGACATGAACGACATCCTGCACAGCCTGGACCAAGCCCTGCGCCTGATTGCAGGCGGCGACGCTGGCTTGGTTGCCATCATCACGCTCTCCCTGCGTGTGACGGGGCTGGCGCTCCTGCTGAGTATGCTGGGCGGGGTGCCGTTGGGCGCGGCTCTCGGTCTCTCTCGCACGCGCCTGCGCGGGTTGGTCACCGCGCTTCTCTACACGGGGATGGGCCTGCCGCCGGTGGTGGTGGGCCTCTTCGTCTACCTCCTGCTTTCGCGCAGCGGGCCGTTGGGCGCCTGGGGATGGCTCTTCACCCCTAGCGCCATGATTCTGGCGCAGACCGTCATCGCCTTTCCGATGGTGACCAGCCTGACGATGACCGCCGTGCAAGGCGTGGACCCGGCCCTGCGCGTGCAGGTGCGCGCCCTGGGCGCCACCTCGCGCCAGGAAGCCTGGGCCGTGCTGCTGGAAGCGCGCATTGGTGTGGTGGCCGCCATCGTGGCCGCGTTCGGCAGCATCATCTCCGAAGTGGGCGCTGTCATGCTCGTCGGCGGCAACATCGCCGGCAAGACGCGGGTGCTGACCACCGCCATCGTGCTGGAGACGCGGCAGGGTGATTTTTCCCTCGCCCTGGCCCTGGGCGTCATCCTGCTCGTGCTGGCCTTCGCAGCTAACCTGGCCTTCCTGCGCCTGCAGGGCCGCGATTGAATGTCAGCGGGTCCCGGCAGGACGACCGAGGTCGCTCACAATAAACCTCTGATGAACCTCTAATAAATCTCTAATGAACCTCAATGAACTGTACGAAATCGAAAAACTGCAACACGCCTACCAGGGGCGCACCGTGCTGGACATCGCCCACCTGGGCGTACACGAGGGGCAGGTGTTGGCGTTGGTGGGGCCAAGCGGCGCCGGCAAATCGTCCCTGCTGCGCCTGCTCAATTTCCTGGAGCCGCCCACCGCTGGCGCCATGCGCTTTGCCGGGGAGTTGGTGCGCCACCCGGCCCCGCTCGCCCTGCGCCGCCAGGTGACCACCGTCTTTCAGCGCCCGGCGTTGCAGCGCAGCAGCGTGGCTGACAACGTGGCGCTTGGCCTGCGCCTGCGCGGTATCACGCCTGACGGCCAGGTGGATGCCATGCTGGCGCGGGTGGGACTGGCGTCGCTGGCCCAGCAGCCGGCGCGCCTGCTCTCAGGCGGTGAAATGCAGCGCGTGGCCCTGGCGCGGGCGCTGATCATCCGCCCCCGGGTGCTCCTGCTCGATGAACCGACCGCCAACCTCGACCCCTACAACGTGGGCCTGATCGAAGAAATCATCCGTGAAGCCAACCGCGAGGCCGGCCTGACGGTGGTGCTGGTGACGCACAATGTATTTCAGGCGCGGCGCCTGGCCCATCGCACCGGTCTGCTGCTGGGCGGCCGCCTGATCGAACTGACCGCGACGCCGCAGTTTTTCGAGGCGCCCAGTGATCCCCGCACGGCCGCCTTCGTGCGTGGGGACATGGTCTACTGAAGGGGCCATTGCCACCACTGGCGCGGTTTGCGGCGCCCATCGTAGTCGTGCTACAATGCGCCCATGCGTGACCGAACGATTCTCTTCCAGCCTACGCTTGCTCTGTTCCTGCTGCTGCTGGTCGGCCTGCTCCTGCTCATCAGTCCTGACCGCCAGCCCATTCCCCGCGCCCTGGCGGCCGCGCCGCAGGCCACCGTGGTCAATATGGAGGTCAGCGCGTTTCTGGACGACACCGCTGTCAAGGTGGACTCCACGCCGGCCAACCTGAACAGCGACATCCTGCAGCGTTTCGGGCGCAGCGTCGTCAACTATGTGGACGGCTGGCGTTTTCAGAACGTAGCCATCCCGCCGGGCGTAATCATCGTCAGCGCCACCCTCTCCCTCAACCCGGCCCTGTGGCAGACCGGCATCCCCATCCCGGTTTCCCTGGTGGGTGAAGCCAGCGATGATGCGGCCGATTTCGACCATGCGCAGACCCTGGCGCACCTGCGCCCGCGCACCAACGCGCATGTGGACTGGGCGCTGGTCTACACGCCGACGACCACGTTCATGTCGCCAGACCTCGCGCCGGTGCTGCAGGAGATCATCGCCCGCCCCGGCTGGGGCAGCGGCCAGGCCCTGGTGCTGCTGGCGGTCAGCTCCGGTAACAACAGCGCCTATCTCGATCTCTTCACCTTCGATTTTCGGCCGGACCAGGCCGCGCGCCTGTCGGTCGCTTACCGGCCGGCCGTGGGCACCGACACCCCCACCCCCCCCATCACCCCGACCCCGACGCGCACGCCGACGCCCACGCGTACCCCGACGCGCACCCCCACCGCCACCCCGCGTCCGCCGACGGTGACGCCCACGCCCACTGCGACCATCACCCCCACGGCTACCCCCACCGCCACGCCATCGGCCACCGCGACACCCACCGCGACGCCGGGCCTTGATCTTTCGCTGGCAACCCCCATCGAGTGCTGGCAGCAGGTGAGCGACGCCAACCTGGGCGCGGCCAGCCAGATCAGCCAGTATGCCTGCCGCCCGGACTGGTTGGAGAGCGGACCGGAGCGCGTCTACGCCTTGTCCCTCGATGCGGGCGAGCCGCTGCAGCTCGAACTGACCTACCCTCCACAAGGCCCTGACCTGGACATCTTTCTCCTGTCGGGCGCACTGCCCTCCATGTGTCAGGCGTACGGGGATCGTTTTCTCAGCCACACGGCCAACAGCGCCGGCCTCTACTACCTGGTGGTGGATGGCTACCAGGGTGCGATTGGCAGCTTCGAACTCAACGTAGCCTGCCCTGCCCGCCCCACCCCCACACCTGTCGCGACGCCCACCCCTGGCGTGCGTGGCTTCCTTCCCTGGGTGATGCGCTGATGGCCGCGATCCCTGACACCCGCCCCCTCGCCCTCACCGCTCCACCCGCGCCGGTTCGTCGCCAGCCAACCGTGGCCGCACTCAACTTCAGCCAGGGCAGCCTGCAGGACTACACCGAATGTCCGCGGCGTTTTCAACTGCGCTTCCTGCTCAATCAACCCTGGCCCGCGCTGGAATCGCAGCCGCTGCTCGACTTCGAGCACCATCAGGCGTTGGGACAGCTTTTTCACCGCCTCATCCAGCGCCACATCAGCGGAGTTGCGGCTGAGCGCATCGGCGCCGGCATTCAGGATTTCGATCTGCGCCGCTGGTGGCAGGCCTACCTGGCCTCACCGCCGCCCGGCCTGCCCACGCCTTCGACGGCCGGCGCCCAGCCCGGTTGGAACATCAGCGCCGAAGAGGTGCTTTCTACGGTGATCAGCGGCCAGCGCCTGGCCGCGCGCTACGACTTGCTGGCTATCCAGGAAAATGGACAGGCCTTTATCGTGGACTGGAAGACCAGCCGCCGGCCGGCCACGCGGGTGCAGTTGGCACAGCGCATGCAGAGCTGGGTCTATCCCTTTGTCCTGGTGGAAGCCGGCGCCGACCTCGGCCTGGGAGCGATTGCGCCTGAACAGGTGCGCATGGTCTACTGGTTTGCCAACGATCCTCAGCGCCCGCAAACCCTGGCCTACAGCGCGCGCCAGCACGAGGCCCATCGGCGCTACCTCAGCGCGCTGATCGAGGAGATCAGCAGCCGTCATGACGTCACCTGGCCCCTCACGCCAGACGAAGCACGCTGCCGGTTTTGCACCTACCGCTCGTTGTGTGACCGCGGGGTGGAAGCGGGCGATTGGGCGACCTTCGATGATGACCGCGAGGCTGACCTGACCTTCAGTCTGGATGATGTGGCAGAGATGGCTTTCGCGTAAATAGAATTGCTCGCTTTGTGAAAGTTGGCAACTCTCGATCTTTTCAGGATCTACCGATGAAACTACCCGTCAGAATCGCCGGGCTGGGATGGTACTTGCCGGCGCGGCGCGTCACCAGCGCCGAACTCGAGGCCCAACTCAACATCCCCAGCGGTTGGGTCGAGCGCACCACCGGGGTGCGTGAGCGCCGTTACGCCACTGCTGAAACCTCCGTCAGCATGGGCGTGGCCGCGGCGCGCATGGCGTTGGCGCGCGCCGGCCTCGCGCCCGCCGACCTGGACGCCATAATCGGAGCCTCCAGCGCGCCGCAGCAAGCCATTCCCTGCACCGCCGCGCTCATCCAGCGTGAGTTGGGCGCGCCCGACGGCGCCAGCGCGTGCTTCGATGTCAACGCCACCTGCCTGAGCTTTCTCGTCGCGCTGCAAGCGGCCGCGCACCTGGTTGCGGGCGGCCTCTATCGGCGCGTCCTGATCGTCAGCAGCGAACTAGCCTCGCGCTCGCTCAACCCCCTGGAATGGGAGAGCGCCGTCCTCTTTGGCGATGCGGCCGCAGCCGCCATCATCACGCCGGCCGCGCCGCAGGAGAGCAGCGCGATCTGGCACAGCCAGGTGGTCACCTACAGCAGCGGCGCCGATCTGACCTGCCTGCTGGGCGGCGGCACTCTGCATCACCCCAATGACCCCCAGACCACCCCGGTGATGAACATGTTTCACATGGACGGGCCGGCCGTTTTCAAGAAAGCCACGCGGCTGATCGGCCCCTTCCTGGAGAACTTCTTTACCCAGCTCGCCTGGACGAAATCGCAGGTCAACCTGGTGGTGCCGCACCAGGCCAGCCGTCATGGCGTCGAGCTGTTGACCGCACGCCTCGGTTTTCAGCCGGAGCAAGTCTTTCTCAACCTGCCCGAACGCGGCAACTGCATCTCTGCCTCCATCCCCCTGGCGCTCGGCGAAGCCCACGACGCGGGCCGCGTGCAGCGTGGGGATCGCGTCGTCCTGGTCGGCAGCGGCGCCGGGCTGACCTTCGGCGCGCTGGCGCTGACCTTTTAGGGTTGGGGGCCGCCTGAGCATCCCCGGGCAATCTCAAGAACGAAAGGTAAGCCTCATGCCCTATGCCCTTGTCACCGGCGGCGGCGCCGGCATTGGCCGCGGCATCGCCCAGGCCCTGGCGCGGCGCGGTGTAAACGTGGCGCTGTGCGGCCGCCGGCCACAGCCCTTGCAGCACGTGGCCGCTGAAATCGAAGCGTTGGGCGTCGCCGCCCTGGTTGCGCCGGCTGACCTGAGCGATCCGGCGCAGCGCGTGGCTCTCCTGGCCAGTGTGCGCGCCGCCTGGGGGCCACTGGACATCTTGGTCAACAACGCGGGTTTGCTGGCCGGCGGCGCATTGCACGCACAGCCCGCTTCTCAAGTGGCACAAGCCATCGCCATCAACCTGCTGGCGCCCATCGAGCTGACGCGCCTGGCCTGGGCGGATCTACAGACGCAACGCGGGCGCTTGATTTTCATCGGCAGCAGTATGAGCTTTGTCCCGCAGCCGTTCGCCGCGCTCTACGCGGCCGGCAAGATGGGCCTGCGCGGCTTCGCAGAGGCGCTGCGCTACGAGGCGGAGCCGGCCGGGGTGCAAATCCTCATGGCTTACCCGCCTGGCGTACGCACGGCCATGACCGCCGGCATGGCGGCCGCGTCGGGCGTGCCGGGCTTTCACCTGGATGCGCCAGAGGCGGCCGGCGAGCGCATCGTGCAGGCGCTTTACAAAGGACAGCGCGAGGTGACCTGGGGCGTGGGAGAGCAGGCGCTGCGCCGGCTCTTTGCCCTCGCGCCGGGGCTGGTGCGCCGCGGCCTGCATACGCAGCGCCACCGCTGGCAGCGCATGATGAGCGCCCGCCCGCCGCAGGACGCATGATCGTGGGCGATCAGAGAAAGTATCAGAGGAAGTATCAGATGATGTGGGTTGATCGCCTGGCGCGGCTTTTGCTGCTCTTGTACGCGGCGGAGCGCGGCTTGAAGGCGCTGGCGCTGTGGGACTTCTTCCGGCGGCCCGCGCCGGTGCGCGGCACGGCCGCCTGGCCCGCCGTTACCCTGCTGCAGCCGGTGACGCAGGGGGCCAGCAATCTGGCGGCGGTGTTGGCGGCCCGCGCTCGCTTGCACTACGACGGCCGCGTGCAGTTACTCTTGATCTGCGATCGCGAGGATGCGGAGTCACAGGCTGTTTGCCGGGCGCACCTGGCCGAATTCTCAGGGCTGGACGCGCAGATCATCCTGGCCGCGCCCGACACGGCCGCCGGTGTGGCGTTGAAGGTGACCAAGCTGTTGGCCGGCCTGACTCACGCCACCGGCGCTGTCTTGTGCTTTGTGGATGATGACGTGCTGCTGCCGCCTGACGCGCTGCAGACCCTGCTCCCCTATCTCGATCAGCCCGGCGTGGGCGCCGTCTTCGGGCTGGCCTGCTACACCGACTGGAGCAATCATGGGTCGGCCCTGATGAGCGCGTTCGTCAATGCCAATGCGCTGCCCAGCTATGTGCCGTTGACCTACCTGAGCGATCCGTACACCATCACCGGTCACTGCTTTGCCCTGCGCCGTGAGATTTTTGCCGCGGCCGGCGGCCTGGATGGCCTGGGTCTGCACGTCGGCGATGACCACATGCTGGCCTGGCGCCTGCAAGGCATCGGCCTGCGCTGCGTGCAAACGCCGCTCATCTACCGGATCGAGAATCACTTTGCCACGCGCCGGGCCTACGCCGGGCAGATGAAGCGCTGGTTCATCTTCCCGCGCCAGAATCTGCTGCCCTTGCTGACCCCACGTCAGCGCCTGGTTTCGCTGCTCGCATCAGTGGGCAATCTGATCCCCGGGCTGCTGGCGCTGCTCGCCCTGCTGACACGGCGCCGGTCAGCGGCGCTGGCGAGCGGCATCAGCCTGGGGCTGTTCGCCGCGCTGATGGCCTGGATTGACCGGCGCTTCTACCGCGCGGCCACGCCCTGGCGTCACTGGCCCTATCTGCTGCTGACCGCGCTGATCGCGCCGTTCCAGGTGCTGGGCGCTCTCCTGGCCGATGACCAGGTGGAGTGGCGCGGGCAGCGTTGGCGCATCCAGCGCGGCGGCGCGGCCAGGTAGGGGCACGAGGGCATTTCCTGTAATCTCAAAAACGAAAGGTAAAACCCCTCGTGCTCCTACTTCTTCTGATCCTGGATCGGCTGTGGAAACACGTGGCCGTGGTGCGCTTCTTCGGCCGGCCGCGGCCGCGGTTGACGCGGCCGCCGGCGCTGGTCAGCATTCTACAGCCGATCCTGAGCGGGGACCCCACCCTGGCCGCATGCCTGGCGGCCAACCTGCAGGCGCGCAGTTGCCTGGCGCGCGAGTTCATCTGGCTGCTGGATGATACGGACACCGCGGGGCAGGCCATCTGTCAATCGCTGCAAGCGCGCTTTCCGGGGCAGACCGTGCGCCTGCTGCTGCTCCCGCGGCCGGCGCAGGGTCAAAATCCCAAGATCGTCAAGCTGATCCAGGGCCTGGCCGCGGCCCGCGGGGAGGTGGTCTGCGTGCTCGATGATGACACGATGCTGCCGGACGACGAGCTGGAGCAGTGCTTGCCTTTTCTCGATCAGCCGGGGGTGGGCCTGGTCTTTGGCCTGCCCTACCAGGTCCATTTTGACAATCTGTGGTCGCGCCTGATTGCCATCTTCGTCAACAGCAACAGCCTGCTGACCTACATCCCCTACACCACCCTGAGCGCGCCCTTCACCATCAACGGCATGTTCTACGCCCTGCGGCGCCCGTTGCTCGAGGCACTGGGCGGCTTCGATGGGCTGGAGACGTGGCTGGCGGACGATTTTGCCGTGGCGCAGCGCGTGGTTGCGTCCGGTCACCGCCTGGTGCAAACCCCGCTCCGTCATGCCATCAGCATCCACGTCACCGACGCGCGTCACTACCTGGGCCTGATGCAGCGTTGGTTCATCTTCCCGCGTGAATCGCTCCTGCGCCATCTGCGCCCGCGGCAGGTGGCGATTCTCTGCGGCGTCGCGCTGGTCCCGGCCGTGGCGCCGCTGCTCGCGGTGGCCTGGCTGTTTGCGCAACCCACGGCGCTCAACCTGGGCCTGGTGCTGGCCTACTTTCTGCTGTGCCTGCTGAGCTTTGCCCACCTCAACGGCTGTTACCTGTCTACGGCCACTCCCTGGCGGCACCTCTGGCTGGTGATCGTACTGCAACTGATCTTCCCTCTGCAACTGCTGGTGGCCTTGCTCTCGCCACAGCGCATCCGCTGGCGCGGACACGTCATACAGGTGGAGCGGGGCGGCGGCTTTCGCTTCGTACGCCGGCGCGAGGAGTGAATTTGGCTCACCCTCCGGGGACGCCTCGTTCCGTTCGTTTGCACGAGACCCCTAATCCGACTATAATCAGGCGGCGCATTGCCGACACAGGGCAACCGCAACGATCTACGGATGACCCCAGGGGACATTCTGTCATGTTGATTGAAACGATTGCGGCCATCGAGGCCGAACTGACTCTGAAAAACGACGCGCGCGATCTGACGCTGCGCCGCTCGCGCGAGCTGATTCGCTACTGCGCGCACGCGATCCGCGCCGCGCACCGCCATGAATTCGACGAGGCGCAGCGTCTGCTGCAAACTGCGCAGGCGGCCGCCGCGGAAATGGTAACCGATCTGGCCGTGCATCAGGACCTGTACTACGCGGGCTACACGCAGGACGCGCTCAAAGAGGTGACTGAAGCGTTCCTGGTGGTGGCGTTCGTCACTGCGGCGCCGCTGCCCACTCCCCTGGACTTGCACGTGGTTGGCGCCACCTACCTGCGCGGCCTGGCTGAGGCCACCACGGAGCTGCGCCGCTTTGCGCTTGACCTGGTGCGTCGCGGGGAGGTGGCCGAGGCCGAGCGCTATCTCGACATCATGGATGATGTCTACTCGCACCTCATCGCGCTCGATTATCCCGATGCGATTACCGGCGGCCTGCGCCGTCACACCGACACGGTGCGCGGCGTGTTGGAACGCACGCGCGGCGACCTGACCGTGGCCGTGCGTCAAGACCAGATGCGCGCCGCCCTGCACAGTTTCGAGCAGCGCCTGGGCGTCAACAATCTGGCGACCGCGTTCAGCGACGTGGATTTTGGCGCAGATGGCGAAGGTCAGCCGGAAGGTGATGAGTCGCATGAGCCAGGATAGGCTGATCCGCGCCAGTGACATCGGTCAATATGTCTTTTGCCAGCGCGCCTGGTGGCTGGCGCGTGTCCTGGATGTCCCTTCCACGAACGTGGGGGAGATGAACGCTGGCACGCGGGTGCATCGCCAGCATGGCCGGCGCGTGATCTGGGCCGCCCGCGCACGTCAGGTTGGCATCATCTTGCTGGTCGCGGCCCTACTCGCATTTCTCGCATTTCTCTTTACCCTGACACGAGGATCATGAACGAAACTGACATGGTGACGTCCGCGCCGCCACGCCGGCGCCGCACACTCAAAATGGGTTTGTGGCTCCTGCTGGTGGCCGTGACCCTGCTCGGCGCGTTGGCGGTGAACGCCGGCGTCAGTGGGCCTGGCGCGCAAGAACCGGGGCTGCTGATGGCCCTGTTGGGTCGCGCCACGTCCCTGCCGCCCACTCCCACCAAGACCCCGACCGTCGCGCCAGAATTTACCGCGACGCCCACGCCGCCCACACCTCTGCCCACCGACACCCCCCTGCCGACCGCAACGCCGACAGCGGCGCCCGTGACGACTGCGGCCGCGGCGCCTGGCGTCACGGATGAACTGGCGACCCTGGTGCGCAGTTATGGTTATGACCCGGGGGGTCGTTTCATCGTGGTTGACCAGGATTTGCAGCAGATGATCGTCGCGGAACGGGGCGCGATCCGCCTGTTCCCGGTCAGTACAGGCGACCCTGAAAAACAGACGCGCACACCGGCCTGGAACGGCTACGTGGGCGTGTACTGGGGCACTTTCTCATCGTTTGGGGTGTTTGCGGACGAAGGCTGGTTCCTCTTCCGCAGCAACGGCTCGATCCTGATCCACGGTGCGCCCTATGTGCGCGACAACCAGGGCAACAAAGTCTATCAACAGATCGAATCCATCGGCACCTACCCGGCCTCGCGTGGCTGCATCCGGCTGAAGCCCGAGGACAGCGCCTGGTTCAGCACGTGGCAACCGGAGGGCGTGCCGGCGATCATCTTGCCGTTCGGCGGCGGCGGCCTGCAACTGTGACCGCGGCGCCGGCCGTGACGCGGCGCAGAGGTTCTTGAGGTTCTACGGTGCTTCTTCTCCTGATTGCTTTTCTGGTGGCTCTGCTTGCAGGCTGGTGGCTGTTGCGCCTGGGCAACCAAGTGCGGGCTGCCAGCGGTTTGCCCAGCGGCGAGGTGGTTTACAGCGACACGGGGGCCTGGCAGCGCCAGGAGCGTCCGCTCATCAGCCGTCAGTTCGGCCTGGTGGGTAAGCCGGATTACCTGGTGGCGGCTGGCGCGGCACCGGTCCCGGTTGAGGTCAAATCCGGGCGCCGGCCGGCGCAGCCCTATCCGGGGCATATTCTACAATTGGCGGCCTACTGCCTGTTGGTCGAAGAGACCTGGCACGTTGCGCCCGCTTTTGGCCTGTTGCACTATGCCGGTCGGCCTGGCGCGGGGCAGGGGGCAAGCGGCGACCCGGTGACGCTGCGCATTCCGTATACGCCGGCGCTCAAAGCTCAACTCCTGGAAATCTTGAGCGCCATGCGTGCTGACCGTCAGTCTGTCAACGTCGCGCGCTCACATGAAGAAGCCGTGCGTTGTCAACACTGCGGCCTGGCCCACGCCTGTGATGAAAAACTGACCTGAGAACCCCATCATGTTAGTAGGTGTTAGCGGCCAGTTCCAGCGCGGGCACATCCAGCAGGCGGATGCGGCGGTAGCCCAGATCCACCCAGCCCTCGCGCTTGAAGGTGCGCAGGATCGCGCTGACCGTTTCGCGATAAGTACCCAGACGGTCGGCCAGGGCTTGGTGACTGGTACCGGTGATGGTGTCATTCTTGTCGGCCAGTTCCAGCAGCAGCGCGGCCAGGCGCTCCGGCAGCTTCTTGTAAGCCACATCCTCCAGGTGTGATTCCACCTGCATCAGGCGCTTGCCGAAGGTTTGCAGCAGGCCCCAACCCAAAATGGGGTAGCGCACGGTCATGATGCGGGCATCCGCACGTGGCAACACCCAGATCGTGCAATCGCTCATGGCCTCGGCAAAGGCTGCAGGCGCCGCGCCGTCAATCAGGGCGCCTTCACCAAAGATGGCGCCTGCTTCGAGGGTAGCCAACACCAAGCGGCGCCCTTCAGAATTGGTACACACCAATTGGGCACGGCCGTCCATCAGGATATGCAGTTTCTGGTCCAAATCGCGTGGCGTCGCGATGACGTCATGGCGACGATAGTTGGCGATGGTGATGACCTGACCAAATGCCGGATCTTCATCAGGTAGGTGCGCCAGCACTTGTGCCAGGGATGGCTGTTTTGCATTCTTAATCATGATGACACAATGTCTCCCCTATGTTCCCGCCGCCAAGAGCACTATGGCCGATCGTGTTTTGCGCGAATGGCGTGTGGCCATTTGTAGTCCTAAATACATCTCTCGGTCTCATTATACACCAACCCGCGCAAATCGGCGCACTGACCTCATGCGTAAATGTGAGTGTCTTACCCTGTAGTACGCATGTTACGGCTATTTGGGCCATCGTTGGGCGACCTCTCATCAAGTCTTAATGTGAACGTATCTTCTATTGGTTGCCGCTGGTTGCCGCTGGTTGCCGCGGGCGCCGCAGGTCACATGGCCGGCACAGCGTCAATCATCATCAGGTCGTCATATTGCCACATTTCCAACAGTTCTGTGGCAGGCAGAAAGATCAACCCACCGTCCGGGTGACGGATGAGCAGACCGTTGGGCACCATCCAGGCTGGCATGCCGGGACGATCCCGGCGCTTGTTATCGGGTGTTGACCACGGTGCGTTGTCGAGCAGAATCTGAATGATCATGTCGCGCATGGCGATCTTTTGTCCCTTTCCCGAACAGCCGCGAAGGCTGTTGCCATGTTTGCTGAAGTATGGCGCTGACTGTGCTGCGCAAAATCACCCACCATTCCTAAATGGCGACGAGTAGAATCATGGAAAGTGACGGGCGTACCGGGCATCTCTCCAGGGTCAGGTGTAGGGGCGCACCCTTGCGGTCGCCCACGCGGGCAGGCGCAAGGCCATGCCCCTACCCCGGATTGGCCGCGGGTGGGTTCAGTAGTGCCTGCACGCGGTGGATGGCGCTGGCTGCAGTTTCACCCAAAAAGGAGCCATGCACGCGTGCGCGCAGGCTGACATTTCGATTGAATGCCCGGCCACCGAAACCGAATAGCGGTCGCGGCGAGGGCAGAGTCGCCACCACCTGTGACACCTGCACCAGCGCCGCGGCCGTTTCGTCGGTGGTCGCGGACATGATGACCATGGCCGGATGCAGTCGCTCCAATTCGGCCACCAGGTTTTCCAGCGGCACATTCTGGCCCAGGTAGATCACGCGGTAGCCCTGGCGGCGCAGGAAGAAGGCCAGCAGCACCAGGGCGACTTCGTGCCAGTCGCCGGGCGCGCAACCCAGGATAAGCATTGGCCCAGCCTCATGCACCGCCGTCACATTGACCATGGATTCGAGCTTGCGCCGCACGTAGTGAGACGCAAAGTGTTCGCTCACCACGCTCACTTCGCCGCGATGCCAGCGGTCGCCGATCTCCACCAAGGCCGGTGCGATGACAAGCTCGCAGGCCGATTCGACGCCGTGCAAGGCGAACGCTTCGCTCAGGATGTGGTCGGCGTGATTCTCATCGAAGGCGAGCAGCGCCCGGATCAACTGATGGCACAGATCAATCTGCGCGGAAGGTTCGGCATCAACCTGCGGCGCGGGCATGACCGCGGGCGCCGCAGTGCCGTTGCTCGCTCCCCGGTGCATCTGCAGCACAGCTACCGCCTGACTGATCGAGAGGCCTTCATCCTTCACCCGCCGTTTGAGCCAGTGCAGCGCGGCCATGTCACGCTCTGAGTATAGCCGGTAGCCGCTTTCACTACGCTGCGGCTCGCACACCTCGTATCGTCGCTCCCACGCGCGCAGCGTGGCAGCCGTCAAACCGGTGGCCTGCTCAACCGCTTTGATGTTGTACAACGGGTGATTCTGGTAATCCTCTGCCCGAAAAATTTCAGTCATGTTACACCTCATCCACGCGTCTGTATAGACAAATCATAGACATCAGTATAACACAGATTGGACACAACGTAAAATCTTTGTCTAACGTTGTCAGGGCACAAAAAACCGGGCTTCGACAAAAAAGCCCGGTTTTGCGATCAACGGCGTGCGATGGTGCGATCAGGGTATGGTGAGGGGTGAGAGTATGGGCAGCGGCAGCTTGGGTCGCTTGCCAAAATCAGGCATCGTGGGTGGATGGTCACTCAGGGTCTGCATGATTTCCTGCAGCGCGCGCGCTAACTGCGGGTCATGTCCCTCCAGATAGTCTTGCGGGCGTATTTCTACTTCGATATCGGGATTGGTGCCATAATTCTCGACGCCCCATTCCACATCTTCGAACCAGAAGGAGAATTCAGGCTGCGTGGTGATGCCGCCATCTACCAGGGAGTCGCGGTAGGTCAGGCCGATGACCCCGCCCCAGGTGCGCTTACCGACCAGGGGGCCGAGTTTCATCAGTTTGAAGGCGTGGCAGAACATGTCACCGTCGGACCCGGCTTGCTCGTTGGCAATCGCGACCATTGGCCCCATGACCGACTCGCGGGGGTAGGGCACCGGTGTGCCCCAACGAGACACATCATAACCCAAGCGCCGGCGCGCCAGTTTTTCCAGGATCAACTGCGAGACATGGCCGCCGCCGTTGAAGCGCACATCCACAATCAGGCCTGGGCGGTCTATCTCGGCCAGGTAGCCGCGGTGAAATTCGGCATAGCCACGGGCGCCCATGTCGGGAATGTGTACATAACCGACGCGGCCCTCCGTGGCTTCATGCACGCGGCGCCGATTGGTTTCCACCCATTCCCGGTAGCGCGCGCGAAATTCGGAGTGCAGCGTCTTGATTGAGAACATGGTTGGGGTCTCCGCGCCCTGGCGCTCGAAGGTCAGGAAGACTTCGTTGCCTGCCTGGTAAACCAGCATCTCGCCCAGTGGATTCTCGCGTCCCACCTTGCGGCCATTGACGGCCACAAGCCGATTTCCCACCTTGAGATTGATGCCCAGGCGCTGCAAGGGCGCGCTGTTGGCGTGATCCCAAACATCACCGTTGACGATATGCATCAGCTCGTAATTGTCGGCCGTGTCATCGTAACGGAAATCGGCGCCCAGGAAGCCCTGGTCGTAGGACGGCTCCGGCGGATAGTCGCCGCCGTACTCATAGGCGTGCGAGGTGCCCAACTCGCCCTGCATTTCCCACATCAGGTCCGAGAACTCGCTGCGCGTGGCCACGCGTTGCAGGAGGGGCAGATAGCGTGCATAGACCGCATGCCAATCCACGCCAGACATATCCTCGGTCCAGAAATGATCGCGCTGCAGGCGCCACGCCTCGCGGTACATCTGCTCCCACTCGGCGTGCGGCTCCACCGACAGGCGAACGCGATCCAGATCGAGCCAGCCGCCGCGTCGGGTAGTGCCACCGGAGTTGCCTTCGGGCTTGTCCCCGGCCTTCAGGACGCGTAGGTGATTGCCCGCCCGGTAGATCATGGTCTTGCCGTCGTGTGAGATCTCGAAATCGCTGACGCCGTCCACCAGGACCTCCTGCCGCTGATCTTCCAGATCGTACACCTCCAGGCGTCCCTTGGCCGCGGGGGCGGTGCTATAGCCGGCGCCGTTGCCCAGAGTGCCTTCCGCCGGATAGGAGGAGAAGAGAATTTTACCGCTGATGCCGCGCACCCGGTGGTAACGCCCCGTGGGCACTGGCAGGGCGATCACGCGCTCACTGATACCTTCCAGGTCAATCTGCACACGCAGCGGCGGTTCTTCACCTTCGGTCTCGGTCTTCGGTGCAGTCTTGGCCTCCGGTGCAGTCTTGACCTCCGGTGCGGTCGCATCAGCCTCAGCGGTTGCAGGGTCGGCTGGTGCAGTCTCGCCGTCAGCCGGAGGGGCGGTCGGCGGCGCTGGCGCAGTCTCGCCGTCAGCCGGAGGGGCGGTCGGCGGCGCTGGCGCAGTCTCGCCGTCAGCCGGGGGGGCGGCCGGCGGCGCTGGCGCAGCCTCGCCGTCAGCCGGGGGGGCGGCCGGCGGGGGCGGCCGGCGGCGCTGGGCGCGGCTCCGGCGCGGCCGGCCGGCTGGCCTTTTCGCCCGGCGCCCGCGGTAGCGGGATGAACGGCGAAGGCAGTCCGGCTTGCAGCGTGATCAAGTAGGGCTTCATCCCCCAGGTGAAGTTGAGATCGAAGTGTAGATTGTCGTACACCGGATCGAATTCCCGGTAGGAGAGAAAATAGAGATAACGGCCGTCAGGGTCGAACGCGGGACCGACATCGCGCAGCACAGGTTTGGTGGCCGCCCAGGTCTCGCCGGTTTCCAGCAGGGCCAGTTTGATAATGGAGGTTTGCTGCGTATCGGAAAAGCTATAGGCCAGCCAGCGCGCATCCGGCGACCAGGCCAGGCCTCGAATGGGGCGTTGGCGACTACGATCTAAGACGCGCATCGTGCGCGTATCGAGGTCAACCACGATCAGCTCGTTGCGATGATTGCTCAGGGCCACCATGTTCTTTTGCGGCGAGGTCGCAAGTCTCAAGGGGCGCCCGATGTCCATGCCTTCCAGGCGCGCTTCGGCAATGCCGGCCTTGTCGCCCTTGTAGATTTCCAGGGCATCCTCACCGTTGGCGTCGCTGACCACCACCAGCCGCTCACCATCGGCCAGCCAGGCTGCCAGGCGATAACGCACGCCGTTGGCTTGCCCATATTGAAAGACAGCGCCTTCCCAGTTGGCCATGGCGAAGGGTTTGCCGCGTGTCGTAAGGGCCACGGCCCAGCCTTTGGGGTGGATGTCGTAGTCCTGCAAGTACTCCGCTGCATCCACGAACTTGCGATTGCGCTGCGCGCGTGAACTATGGAAAACGATCGGAATCGGCTGAGTCTGGTCCGTGGCGGGGTCAAAGACGTACAGCTCGGACCCAGCATGGTAGACGATGCGCTGTCCATCGGTGGCCGGATGGCGCACATAGTAGTCGCCGTGATGCGTGTGCCGCCGCACGTCCGCGCCGCTCGGCAGGCACGAGTAGAGGTTGCCGATGCCTTCGTGATCGGACACGAAGTAGATGCGCTCGCCCACCCAGAGCGGCAAGGCGACGTTGCCCTGCACTTGCAGCAGGCGCCGCCAATCGCCCTGACCGGTTGGGTCAATCCACAGATCGCCGATCAAGCCCCCGCGGTAGCGCTTCCAGCGCGCCAGGTCCGTGGCGTTACGGCCAATGACCATGCCCCCGGTCGGGCCATAGGAGATGCTCAGGGCGGGGCCGGTGGGCAGGCGTTGCGGTTCCCCGCCCTCGCGTGCCACCGCGTAGAGGAAGGAAAAGTGGGCAAAGGGTTGCCCGGTATCACTGGCAAAGATGACCGCGTCGCCAGTGGGCGTCCAGCCGACGACGCGCGTATTGGCGCCCAGGTAGGTCAGGCGGCGGGCCGGGCCGCCCGTGGCCGGCATCACGTAAACTTCGGGATGGCCCTCATCGCGACCGATGAACGCGACCCAGGCGCCATCGGGTGACAGCGCGGGTGTCGCCACCTGACCCGGGTTGGATGTGAGGCGCCGCGCCGTTCCTCCGGCAACGGGCACCATCCACAGATCATCTTCGCAAACAAAAACCACCGTCTCGCGGTGCAGCGTGGGGAAGCGATAGTACCCGGCATTGGTCATGACAAACCTTTCAGGGCAGAATAAGCTCAGGATAAATTGGACCGGGAGCAGAGAGACAAACAGCGGCCGACAGCCGATCACAATCCGGGAGTACGACATCGGCTATCATACCATGTTTTGGCAAGACGTAAAAACCGTCTCTCTCCTCGTCTACATGACTGATTTCATTATTTTCATTATCGCGGCGCGTCATGCTATACTGCAACGCCTTGCGCCTGCCCGCGTGGGCGGCCGCAAGGGTGCGCCCCTACTTGCAGCTCTGGAGATGAGAATGAGTCGTCAACTGAAAACCGCTTGCTTGGCGGCATGGTTTCTCAGTCTGTTGCTCGCACCGTTGTTACCGGCCCATGCCGAGCCTCTGCCCCCGGATGTGACCATTGAAACCTATGGCGCCTGGCCCACCGGCTATCCGACGGCGATGGTGTGGGCGCCGGACGGGCGCCTGTTTGTGAACACCAAAGAAGGTTGGGTGTACCAGATGGCTGTGGGCGGCGGCGCGGCCACCGTCTGGCTCGATCTGTCGGGCGTGGTGCTCTCGGCGGTGGAGCATGGCCTGGTCGGAATTGTGTTCGATCCTCTGTACGCGACGCAACCGTATGTCTACCTCTACTACTCCGTGGAAAACGAAGGCGTCATCAGCAACCGCCTGGTGCGTTTTACCGAAGCCAACGGCGCGGCGACCGCGCCGTTGGTCTTGCTCGACGTGCCCCGCACCGGCTCTGACTTGAACTGTGCCTGGCACCACGGCGGCAACCTGCACTTCGGCCCCGACGGCTATTTATACGTCACCATCGGCGATTACGGCTGCAATGGCGGTCACAGCCAGAATTTGGCTACGCCCAAGGGCAAGATGCTGCGTCTGGACGTGCGCCCGCCTTTTCTGGCCGAACCCAACGCCGCACGCCCCGCCCCCAACCCGTTGTGTGACGCAGCCCAGGCGGCCGGCCCCGTTGACCGCCGCGTGTGGGCCTGCGGTCTGCGTAACAGTTGGGATTTCACCTTCGATAGCGTGACCAACTTCGCGTTTGCCACCGAAAACGGTCCCGGTTGCAACGACGAGATCAACTGGATCCTGGCTGGACACAACTATGGCTGGCCCTACAGCTCGACCAGCTATTTCGACTGTGTGGCGCTGCCGCGGCCCTACGAGGAGCCGATCTACATCCATCCGGACCCGATCGGCATCGTGGGCATCACACTGTTCAACAGCACGACCATTCCCGCCTGGCGCCATCACCTGATTTGGTGCGCCAACCGTGATTACGCCATGTACCATGCCCCATTTGCCTCGGCCCGCTTCGACGCGCTGGCGCCGGGCAGCGCCGTGGTGGTGGATGGCGTTACCTGCCCAACCGACCTGAGCGTTGGCCCGGACGGGCGCCTGTACTATCTCGAGTTCGGCGCCGTCAGTGTTCTCAGCAACCAGGGATGTCTTTTGCCGTGGGATTTTGATCAAAACCAAGTGGTGGATGTGTTCGATGTGCAGCAGGCGGCCGACCTGTGGGGCAACACGTGGCCGGACAGCGGCTACAGCATGCACCTGGATAATAACTTCGATGGCGCCAATGATGTGCTGGATGTGCAGGAGACCGCGGTTCACTGGGGCGATGCCTGCGGTGGCGTTGCCCATCCTCTGGAGCAGTAAGACGTTGTGCGCGTGACCGAGCGCCGCGGCGCGGCGTCCAATGACTCAGCCTGCCATTGAAACGCATCACCGCGACAGGCGCATCCTGGAGGTTGCTCATGCCAACGCTGACCCCACCGCTCGCCCAAACCGACAGACACCCGACCGCCGCCGCGTCCGTGACCGCGCCTGTGCCCATCGTGCGCTTGCAGGGGGTGAGCAAGCACTATGAAGAAGCCGGCGAGCGCCATGTCATCCTGCACGATGTCAATTTGGACCTGCGCGCGGGAGAGTTCACCGTGCTGTTGGGCAAGTCCGGCTCTGGCAAAAGCACGCTGCTCAACCTCATCAGTGGCATTGACGACCCCAGCGCGGGCACGATCTGGATCAATGACGTGCCTGTCACCCGGCTGCCCGAACGCCAGCGCACCCTGTTCCGACGCCAGCATGTCGGCTTCGTCTTCCAGTTCTTCAACCTCATACCCACGCTGACCGTGCAGGAGAACATCCTGTTGACGTTGGAGCTGAACAACTGGCCGGCCGCCCAGGCGCTGGCACGCGTGCGCGATCTGATGGCACGCGTGGGCCTGGCCAACCGCGCCCACACCTACCCCGATCGCCTCTCTGGCGGGGAGCAGCAGCGTGTGGCCATTGCCCGCGCCCTGGCCGCCAATCCAACCCTCATTCTGGCCGATGAGCCGACCGGCAACCTGGACGAGGACACCGGCCGCAGCGTGCTGGCCCTGCTGCTGGAACTGACGCGCCAGACCGGTCGCACCCTCATCATGGCAACCCATTCAATGGAAGTGGCCGGCCAGGCCAATCACGTCTTTCGCATCGTCCACGGGCAGGTGATAGAGAAGAGTGAGAAGTGAAGAGTGAGAAGTGAGGGGTGAGAAGTGAGGAATGTTTTCGTAGAAAATCGCCATCGCTCTCTCGTTCGGGTCAGCCTGCGCCACATCGCGCGTCGGCGCTGGCAGAGTGCGCTCTTCATCGTGGGGGTCGCCCTGGGAGTCGCCATGATGGTGGCGATTGACCTGGCCAACGGCAGCGCCGGCCGCGCCTTTCGCCTTTCCACCGACACCGTGGCCGGCAAGGCCACCCATCAAGTGCTGGGCGGGCCGACCGGCCTGGACGAGGCCGTCTATCGCCAACTGCGCGTGGAGTTGGGTCAACGCGACAGCGCGCCCATCGTCGAAGGCTACGTGATCGTGCCCACGCTCGATAGCCAGCCCTTGCGTCTGCTCGGTGTAGACCCCTTTGCCGAGGCGCCCTTTCGCACCTACTTGACCACCAACGCCCAACGCGTGCCGCTCGACAGCCTGACCGCGCTCCTCACCCGCCCCAACACCGTGCTGCTATCGGAAAGCCTGGCCGAAAGCTATCGCCTGCGCAGTGGGGATACCCTCGACCTGCGCATCGGCGCGCAGATCAAGCCGGTGCAGATCGTGGGCCTGATTCGCCCCAGCGACGACATCAGCCGCCGCGCCCTCGCGGGCCTGATTCTGACCGACATCGCCACCGCGCAGGAACTGCTGGACATGCGCGGGCGCCTGAGTCACATTGACCTGATCGTCCCGGCCACTGACGCGGCCCAGTTGGATCGCCTGCGCGTCATGCTGCCGCCCGGTGTGTCCATCGAACCGGCCGCCGCCCGCGCCAATGCGATCGAGCAGATGACCTCCGCGTTCGAGCTGAACCTGACCGCACTCAGCCTGCTGGCCCTGGTCGTCGGCATGTTCCTGATCTACAACACCGTCTCATTTTCGGTCATTCAGCGGCGACCGGTGCTGGGCACCCTGCGCGCCCTGGGCGTCACCCGCGGGGAAATCTTCGCCATCGTCCTCATCGAAGCGCTGGCATTGGGCCTCATCGGCACCCTGCTCGGCCTGGGGTTGGGCGTGATCCTCGGCCGCGCCGCCGTGGCCCTGGTCACGCAGACGATCAACGATCTCTATTTCGTCGTCAACGTGCGCACGGTTGATGTGCCGCTCCTCAGCCTGCTCAAGGGCCTGGTGATCGGCCTGGCCGCCGCGCTGCTGGCCGCGGCCGGGCCGGCCCTGGAGGCCACCAGCGTACCGCCGGTCAGCGCCTTTCGACGCTCCGTCATCGAGAGCAAAATCCGGCGCTCCCTGCCCTGGCTGACCCTGACCGGGCTGGGGCTGGCGACGGTCAGTGTGCTGCTCCTCTGGCTGCCGCAGGATTCGCTCGTGCTCAATTTCGCCGGTCTCTTCTTGATGGTGCTGGCCTTTGCGCTGCTCACGCCCGGCGTGACCCTGGTGCTGATGGCGCTGGTGACGCCGCTCTCCAGTCGCCTGTTTGGCTACCTGGGACGCCTGGCGCCGCGCACGGTTGCGCGCTCGCTCAGCCGCACCTCGGTGGCCATCGCCGCGTTGATGGTCTCCGTCTCGGTCATCATCGGCGTCAGCCTCATGATTTCCAGCTTTCGCAGCACGGTCGAGGACTGGTTGGGCGCCACCTTGCAGGCCGACATCTTCGTCTCCCCGCCCACACTGACCGCCACGCGGGTGACAACCGCGCTGCCCGCGGGCCTGGCAGCCGCGTTGGCGCAAGAGCCAGACCTGCGCCGCGTGGAGACCGCGCGCAGTGTCACCGTCAGCTCGCCCGACCTGGGCCAGGTGGCGGTGGTGGCCGTCTCAGGCGACATCTCCGATGGTCACCGGCGCTACCTGTGGTCGTCCGGGGCCAATGCGGCCGAGCTTTGGCGGCAGGTGCGAGAGGGCGCGGTCATCGTCTCGGAGCCGTTCATCAACCTGCGCGCGCTGCCCAACCAGGGGCGCGGCGCCACCCTGCGCCTGCTGAGCGATCAGGGGCTGCACGAGTTTCCCGTTGCGGCCGTCTACTACGACTACGCGGCCGGCGCCGGCACGGTCATCATGGATGACGCCGTCTATCGCCGCCTGTGGAAGGATACCGCAGTCAACTCAGTGGCGCTCTACGTACAGCCGGGGCGTTCGGTGGATGCCGTGGTGCAGACACTGCGCGCCCGCTTTGCCGATCAGGAAGCACTGGTCATTAATCCCAATGCCGCCCTGCGCCGCGCCGTGCTTGAGGTGTTCGACCGCGCCTTCGCCATCACCGTTGCGCTGCAACTGCTGGCGACGGTGGTCGCTTTTGTTGGCGTGCTGAGCGCGCTCCTCTCCCTGCAACTGGAGCGCACGCGCGAGCTAGGCATTCTGCGCGCCAGCGGCTTGACGCGGCGCCAGCTCTGGGGCCTGACCCTGTTGGAGACCGGGCTGATGGGCGGCACCGCGGGCTTGCTGGCCTTGCCGGCCGGCCTGGCATTGGCCCTGGTGCTTATTTATGTCATCAACCTGCGCTCGTTTGGCTGGACACTGCAGCTACAGCTCAGCCCCGCCACATTCGTGCAGGCGTTTGGCGTCGCGCTGCTGGCCGCGCTGCTGGCGGGCATCTACCCAGCTTGGCGTCAGGCCAACATGGTCACCGCCGACGCGCTGCGGGGAGAATAGAGGAACGAGGAATAGCGCCAAGTGCAAAACGCTGGGAGAGGAACGCTGAGCGCCCTCTGCACTTTGCCATACTTATTTCCGGGGGGAGAATCACCATGCGCACATTCGTGGGTCAAGTTCCGAGTCATTTCGATTTCAAGGCCATTCAGTACAGCAAGCGCGACTACGTGGCCTGGGTCGCGTTCAACCGGCCGCAGGTTCTGAACGCCATCAACCTGGCGATGCTGCTGGAACTGCAGATCGCGTTCAAGGACGCGCTGTGGGATGATGCCGTTGCCGTGGTAGTGCTGACCGGCGTGGGCGAGCGCGCCTTCTGCAGCGGGGCCGATCTACAGGAGCAGAAGCAGTTTCGTGAACGCCCGCGCGATTATTACAAATGGATGCGTGAGTTCATCGCCACCCATGAACTGATGCGCAACCTGGGTAAGCCGATCGTGGCTCGACTCAATGGCATCGTGGTGGGCGGCGGCAACGAGTTCAACCTCAGTTGTGACCTGGCGATCGCGGCCGACGACATCTACCTGCGCCAGGTGGGCACCAGCCGCGGCTCCGTCGCCCTGGCCGGCGCCACGCAGTTCCTGCCCCTGATGGTGGGCGAGCGCCGCGCCCGTGAAATCCTCTTCCTGAACGAGGAGATTCCGGCGGCCAAAGCGCTGCAATGGGGCCTGGTCAACGAAGTGGTGCCGCGGGAGGAGTTGGACGCGGCCGTCGAGCGCCTGTGCGTGAAACTGGTCAACAAATTCCCGGAAGGGACACGCTACACTAAGCAGCAGCTCAACTTCTGGCGCGACCTTTCCTGGCACCTGACCATCGGTCATGGCGCAGACTGGCTGGCGATTCACAACAGCTCGCCGGAGACGATCGAGGGGATGAGCGCCTTCGACGAAAAACGCCAGCCAGACTACGCCCAACTACGCGCCGCCTGGGCCAACGACGAGGCGCCGGAGTTCTACTGGGGCCCGCCGCTGCGCACCTGCCAGACCTGCGGCGCAGACCACATCCCCAGCCAGTTCACCTTCTGCGGCGCGTGCGGCGCGACCCTGAACCGCGCCGATCACGACGAAACTGCAGGCGAACCGGGAGTCCCGAACTTGTTCGGGAAGTGACCAGCCAATACGACGTCTTCACTCCGGGAGTGTGATACTGTAGACCACGTCCAGGTGCTGGCTGCTAGCACACCTCTCCCCAATGGGCCGTCACTTGCTGAATGTCCACGACATCCACATCCCCGTCGCCATCGCGATCGGCGTAACCAGGCGCGGGGATGTCACCCCAGGCACTGGCGACGGCCTGAATGTCGTCCAGGTCAACGACGCCATTGTCGTTGACATCACCCGCCACGGCGCAGCGCCAATAGCCGCTGCTCACGACGTAGCTGGCGCTGCTGGCGGCCGGTGGGCTGGCCGCACTCTGGCCGGCCGTGCTGTTGACCCGATAACTCGCCGAGCTGATCGGCGCACCACCCCCACCTATCACGTGCCAGGTCAGGTCGTAGGTGGTCGAGGTTTGGGCTTGACCCATCAGCGCAGAGCTGCCCACGACGAGCAGCACAAGGACCAGGACCACCATCGAACGTTGAGTCGTCATGATCTCCTCCTACTGCAACGTGACGTAAGCCGCCACCAGTTTTTGACCCGCGGCCAGGGGCGCCAGGGCCTTGGCGAAGACCGTGCCTGGGATGGCGAGCTGCACTCCATCCACCGTGACCCGCGCCGCGCGCGCGGCGTGGCCGGCCAGGCTGCTGCTGGCTAACAGATCCCCGACCTGAATCGGGGTCGCGGCCGCGTTCGCTTTGACCAGGCACGGGCCGCGCACGACGATCAACAGATAGTCCCCGGGCGCAACCGGCCCCGGCCCCGTAGGCGGAATCGGTTCGGCCCGACCGGTCGCCCCTGTCGGATCCACCGCGGCCGGGTCCGCCAGCCAGGCCGCCGCGTACGTGGAATAGACCACGCCGATCACGGCCGTGCTGTTGGCCTCGCTGGCTTTGGCCACGCGCAGCAGCGGCACGCCGTCCACCGGCGAATCCCCCAGGCCGGCGATGGCGACGACATCTCCCTGCTCAAGGGAGCCTTGATCGCCGTTCTGTACGACCTGCATGGCCGCGCCAAAGGAGTGGATGTTCAGCGAGTAGAGGTTGTCATAGGTGTACAGCCCATAGTTGTTGTCGGCGCGGGCCGTCATGCTGGCCAAACCATTGCCATTCGCGCTGTAGCCCCACGTGCCATTCCCACTGCTCGAGCTCAGACCGGAGGCGCCCGCTCCTGTGCCCTGGGTCTCGCCGAAACTGCCCAGCCCAGAACTGGTGCCGCTCTGATAACCGTGGACCCCATAGGCGCCGGCGCCGGCCAAGCCATAGACGCCGGCATCAGCGCCCGTGCTGCCGCCCGTGCGGCCATAGACGCCGATGTCGTTGGTACTATACCCATACACGCCGGCGTCGTTCGTGCTCACGCCATGCAATCCCTGGCCGTCAACGCTCTCCCCGCGCACTCCTTCGTGCGTGGTCTCGCCCACGCCATAGACGCCGACGCCGTTGAGGCTGCGGCCGTAGACGCCGGGCGCCTGGGTGTTGTTGTAATAGCGATCGGCCGCGCTGTAGCCGTACACACCGACGCCGTTGTCGCTGGCGAAGTACCCGCCGTATCCACGCGCCTGGCTGGTTCCCGTGTCCCGACCGTACACTGCGTATCCATCCTGGGTGTAGCCATACACCCCCAGGCCGCCGGATGACTCACCGCGCACGGCCGACCCCGTCGCGGCCACGCCGGTCACCGCGCCGGCTTGCGGATAGGCGCCGTCCATGGTGACATTGAGTACCCAGCCTGACCAGGCGGTCGGCTCCCCGCGAATCTGCGCGCCCGGGCGCAGGCTCAACGCGTAAGGCACCGGCGCCAGTTCCTGCCGCGGGGAGAGCCATTCGCCGTTCACGTACAGTCGCAGCCACAAGGCCGTGCCGTTAAAGTCGGTCGGATTAACGCCCAGACCGACGTTGAACAGGCCGCGGACCACAGTGACATTCACCACGCCGCTGTCCCAACGCAGAACCCCCACCGCGGCATCATCGTAGACCTGGAAGCGCATGGGGAAGACCCCATCCAGGGGCAAACCGCTGGGGCTTGTCAGACGTCCCTGGTAGTTGAATTTGCCGGCCACAACCGCTCCTGGGATCAATGGATCGGAAAAGACGACCCCGGCACCACCCAGGCTCGCGGCCAGCAAGACGACGATCAATACGACCATCAACGAAGCGTGCGTTCTCATGAGTTTCCTCCTCAAGGGACCGCCTCGGCGAGCTGTCGCGCACGCGCCCACATCGCCTCGGCGGCCCCCACATTCCCGAGCTGTTCATAACAACGGGCCAGGCCCACATAGGCCCGGCTCAGAGTGGGTAGCCAACGGATTGCCTGGTCATACGCGGCCAGGGCTTCGAATATCTGCGCCTGGGCCAGCCAGGCATCACCCAGGTAGGCGTAGGCCACGCCATCGGTGGCATCCAGATCAATCGCGCGCTGCAGGGTAGTCGTGCCGGCTGCCAACCGCCCTTGCTGCACCAGGATCAGCCCGCGCGCGGTGTGGTAGGCCGCGATCGTGGGCGCGCGTCTGCTGGCCTCCTGGTAGGCCTGCTCAGCGATCGCCAGGCGGCTGGAATCCAGCGCGCCCCAGCGCGCCTCCAGGTCGCCCAGCGCAGCCCAGACGACCGCGTCGTCAGGCGCCAACGCCACGGCCTGCCGCGCGGCAGCCTCGCCCGCGCTCCAGTCGCCTCGCTGCACGGCGACGGCCGCTAATGTCAGGCGGTAGGTTGGCTCGGCCGGATTGAACCGCACTGCCCGTTCAGCCGCCTCGAGGCGGGCGGTCAGCGGCTGGCGCGACTGCTGCGCCTGCCAGTGAGCCAGATCGGCCAGCACAGGTTGCACGGTTAGGGGAATGGCCAGGGCCAGGGCGATACCGCCCAGCAGGTAGCCCACCGGACCGGTCGCGCGGGCGCCGGGTTGATTACCCTGGCTGACGGGCTTAGCCGTCGCCGGTAGACCACCCGGCCGGCCCAGGGCCGCGGCCAGCGCCAGCATCAGCCAGAAGGTGGCAGCGGTCGCGGTGACGTCGAAGCTCACCTGCAGATCCACCAGGTGTCCGGTCACCGCGGCCAGCAGCGCAGTCCAGGCGGCGGCCGTCCAGCGATCGCACGCCGCGCGCAATGCACGCCAGGCCATGCGGATGAAGGCTGCCAGCACCGCGGTAAACGTCAAAATGCCCAGCAGCCCCGCGCTCATTCCCAGGTCGAGCCACAGGTTGTGGGCACGGTCCACCACCGTCTGCCGGCCCTGGTAATAGATCAGTTGCGGTGGATAGACCGCGGCAAAGGTCGTGCGCATGGTTTCCGGCCCGTAACCGAGCCAGGGGCGGGCCTGCAGCAGGGGCAAGGTCGCCCGCCAGATGGTCAGGCGGGCCGCGCTCGAGCCGGCGCGGGTATCGCTCAAGCTGGCGAGGCGGTCCAGGCCGGGAAGGTCGGCCAGCGAGCCGAGGGGGCGCTGGGGCAGATTGAGCAGGACGAGCAGGGCGAGGAGCAGGAGTGTTGTTCCGAGGGCCATCGCGGCCAGCCGGCGCTGGCCGGTGTGCCAGGCCCAGGCCAGCGCCAAGGTCAAGAGGGCCGCGGCCAGGCCGATCCACGCGCCGCGCGCCAGCGTCAGCGCGAGGCAGGTCAATTGGCCAAGCAGCAGCAGGGCGAGCAGGCTGCGCCGGCGGTTGATAAGCAGCAGCCCCCCGGTCAAGGGCGCCATCAGGACAAGGTAGGAGCCAAGAAAATTGGCGCGTCCCAGGGTTGAAAGCACAGGCGAGGTCGCGTCGGTCTGCCAGCCCAGGGGATCAACGCCCAGGGCCTGGAGCAGGCCGTAGGCCACGACCGGCGCACTGGTCCACACCAGGGCTTCCCACAGGCGCGCCATCTGCTGGCGGGTGCGCAGGAGCGGTACGGTCAGCAGGAGCAAAGTGGGATAGGCGAGCTGGGTCAGCAGACCCTGCTGGCGCTCGTAAGAACCCCGCAGGCTGACCAGAAGGTTGGTTGACTGGAGCGTGGCGAGCACGAGCGCGAGGCTGAAGGCCACAACGGGCCAGAGCAGAGGGTGGCGCCATCCGGCGCGCCAGCGCAGCCGGCGCTGGCGGTCCGCGATCAGGAATTGTCCCAGGCCCAGGGCCGCCAGGATCAACACGAGGAAGCACAGCAGCGCCGCTTTGGGGAGCTCGAAGGCGTTGCTCGCCCAGGGAACCACGGCCACGGGCACGGCGAACACAACGACAAGGAGGAGAACCTCGGTCACATCCAGGGGAGGTGACCGGGGCAAGAGCCGCATGGGTCTGACTGTGATCATCACATACGACCTCCGGGGACGTGCCGGGGACAGGTCACAGCGCGTTTTTCGCCGCGCATACCAGGCGCCCGGTCTCAGGCACGGTGTCCGCGATCAGCGCATGAAAGCAGGCCAATAGGCCCACCTCCGTGTGGGGAGAACACGCCTTTGTGGTCCCGCAACATCGGGGCAATCGTACACCATTATCCCCATTGTACAGCAATCGGGGGGTCTGTGTCAATGGGTCGGCGCCACGCCCGTGCGGCCCGAATTCATTCGGCGGCTGTAGTCGGCATAGGATGCTTGAGTAGTTACGGGCGGGCGTTGTGTTATAATAGGGTCAGACTTGACGCCCTGAAATACGTTGTATAGAATGCGGCCACTTTGGTGGCTACAAGTATAAGGAGCGATCCATGAGTCGTCACGACACAAAGCACAGTAAGAAGATGCGGGGGATGCTCAATCTGCCGCCTGCCGCGCTGCTTCCCCAACGCCTCAACGCTTTGTGGGGCGATCCGGCCTGGCCACAGGGAGACGACGCGGCTCTGCAAGGTGAACTTGACGCGCTGAGCAAGGGCGTCTCGTCCGTCAATCTGATTGCTACGCTGCTCAAGGCTTACCAGGTCGCGCCAGCTCAGGCGCAGACACGGCTCGATCATCTTATGCCGGCCTGGCTGCGCAGCCGGGGACATCTGCCCGCGCTGCGTGAGGCGGTCGCGCGGAACTCCCTGGCCGGCGCCGAACGCGAGCGGGCTGCGGCATGGCTGCAAGCAGTGGGCGAAACTCCTGCCATACAGCCCCAGACACAGGAGCCGGACGCCTTTTTCGATGCCTTTTTTCATGGCAACCGCTCGCAGGTGGTCATCATCATTTTCTGGTATCGCGACATGCAGCGCACCCAGGTTCAGGGGATGAGTTTCTTGTTGGATTACAACCCACCCTGGGACGGCGCGCTCAAAGACATTACCCACTTCCCGCGTGAAACTCCGTTCATGGCTTTGCAGAAATACGTGGAGTTCTGGGAGAGGGACGGGATGCCGATGACGCGTATTGGTCCGGTTGAGGCCAAACGACTCGTCCTGCAAGCGTTGACATGTAACCAGGGCAGCAACATTCGACTGCCGCTTGACCTGATCGCAAACCGCGCCAGTTTTATCCACTATGTGTTACCCCTCCCCGACGGCCCCGAAACGCCCCCATTCAGCGAAAGTGATTTCGATACGCTCGCCCAGACAGGACAGCGCCCCGAAGAGATCTCGTACTTCGAGCAGACCGTCGCTCGCCGTGCGCGTACAGAAGACGGCCAGGAGATACTGATCATGGGCGGTGGCCTGGAAGACGATTGGTAGGCCGTGGAACTCTGCTCCCAGTTGCATTTTCTTGTTCGTGCTTCGAGTCATTCAGATTGCGCTCGCGCAGCCCAACTAACTTGCCCAACGTAGTAGTTCGTAGTATGATGTGCATAATGTCCGTATTATGAAGACATTTTGCACATGGGTCTCCGTATGAAGACGATCAATCATTTCACCAGGCTCTATGAGATCGGCGAAGAGCAGGCCGGTTACTTCACGACGGCGCAGGCCGAAGCAGCGGGTGTGGACCGCCGCCGGCTGGCGTACTTCGCCAACGTTAGTCGCGTGCAGCGCATCCGTCCTGGCGTCTACCGACTTACGCAGTTCCCGCACTCGCGCCACGAAGATCTCGTGATTGCCTGGTTGACGGTCGGCTCCCGCTCGGTCATCTCTCACGAGAGTGCCTTGCTTCTATACGAACTCTCAGATGTGCTGCCGGAGGCGATTCACCTGACGGTCCCGCCAACTACCTCGCGACGGCATCGTGGCCTTCGCCTTCACACCAATCAAATCGGCCCGGACGACATTACCCACTATGAGGGGCTGCCCGTGACGACCATACCGCGCACCATCGCAGATGTTGCCGTGGCCGGGCTTTCTGATGAGTTTGTGATACAGGCGGCGCGCGAGGCGATACGCGCTGGTCTGACTACTCCGGCCGAACTGCTGGCTGAGGCGAGGCCGCGAAGTAAACGCCTGGTTCGAATGCTGCAGCGTGCGCTAACGGAGGACGCTCAACCATGAATTACCAAACCGATTATGCTTTTCGCCGTGCGCTCGAAGCGCGCCTTCTCAAGCAAAGCACCGAAGGATCGCTATCATTGGTGCGCCTGCGCAAGCTAATTGCTTTTGACCGCTTCCTGGCCCGCCTGTTAGCTGTGCAGCCAGACGGCTGGCTACTGAAGGGTGGCCTCGCCCTGCAACTACGACTGGGGCAGCGCGCTCGCACTACCAAAGACGTTGACGTACTGCTGCGCCTACCGCGTCCGGAGATTGGCCCAACCCTGTTACGAGCAGCAAATCTCGATTTGGGCGATTGGTTCAGCTTTATGGTGCAGCGTGATCCCACCCCTCTGCCCGGTCCGGCTGACGGAGGGTGGCGATTCTTCGTCAATGCTCGCCTGTCAGTGATCAGGTAGGCTCCGTACAAGGGGCCGGATCATTGGTAGACTCCTGTGGCCGGGTGAAACTCGAACCACCCTTTCCACCAGGTGCGCTGCACCGGCAGCGGCTCTGGGGCGCCGGCTGTTTCTTCTTCTGACTGCGCCGCGGCCAGGCGCCAGGCTTGCACACGATCTCCGGTCGGATCGTAGGTCAGGCGCAGGTTGACGCCGCCCAGGCTGTCGTTGATGACGCCGGCCTGGCGCAAGGTTGCCAGGGGATAAGCGCGCGCCTCGCCGGCCAGGCTGACGCCAATCACCGGCGCGTGCATGGGCAGGCGTCGGTCGTTCGCGCTGAGGCCCGGCAGCGCGGCGGCATGGGCGGTGGCAAATTCTAACACGCGCATCACCAGGGCACGCGGCGCACGCCCGCTCCACTCCGCCGGCTCAAGCGCCACTACCGTGTCAGGATGTTCGGTGCGCCAGGCGGCCCAGGTCATTTGCTCTCCGCCCAGCCATTCCAGTTTTGCGCCGGCCAGGGGGCCGATCAGGGCCTCGCCCGTGGCATGCTGCCACAGGGCGCCGGTCTCACGGTCGCGCATGATCATGTTGCGACGCCAGACCGCGGCCGTCTCGAAGGTCAGCGGCTGGCCGGCGATGTTGGCGGCATACACGATGCCGCTGCGACAGGCCGCTCACCAGGCGGCCAGCACAGGCGCGCCGGCGACCTGGTCATTGACCAGGTGATGCGGCGCCAGCGTCTCCAGGCTCCAGGCCACGGGGCGGCCGGCGATCACCGCGCCCAGGACAGCCGCTCGATCTGCCAGGCCGGCTTCAGCGGCCGCGGCATGGCGCGGCCGGTCGAGCGCCACCAGGATGCGCGCGGCGTTGTTGAAGCCGGAGAGGGGCGTCAGCGCCGCTGTGAGCAGCAGGACGACCCCCTGTCCGCTGCTGGGGTGGAGGGCGTAGGCGGTCAGCGCGCAGGTCCAGGCGACAGCAGCAACCAGGAGTTGCACCCGTTTGATGCGATAGAGCAGGCCCAGGCCGGCCCAGGGGGCGAACGTCACCCACTGATAGGCGAAGATTGCGGCCACGCTGAGCAGAAGCGCGCTGAGCGAAAGTGCAGTTGACATCCGGTTCTCCTCTGAAAATGCGCTGCTGTCCATGAGCCATTTTCATCAGCAGGGGTGTGCCATGGCTCATAGATAACTCCGTTGCAGATGAACAGCCGGGGGTGCGATGTTCGATTGTACTACCAGGCAGGCATTTCTGCACGATCAGGCGCCACCCGTTCGGCGTCAGGCTAATGTCCGGCAGATGAAGGCCGAGCGCGAGACGCTCACGCTTGAGCGCCTGTCTTCGGTGCAGGAGCACATAGGCCCAAAGCGGCAAGGTCTTCGGAAGGCCGCGAAACGGATGCGGTGCGCCGTTGACGAACAGGCGCAACTGCCCAAAGAAGAAGAAGCGCAGCATAGTTCAGGATGGAATCTTGCATGCGAGTGCCAGGGTGTCGGCTATTATACACGAAGCGAGCTGTATGTTACAATAATGACTATTATAGATTGGTAGGTACACGTATGGAATCAAGCGCCTATGATGTGATCGTGGTGGGAGCGGGAATGGCCGGCCTGACGGCCGCGGCCTACACCGCGCGGGCAGGCCTGAAGGTGCTGCTGTGTGACAAAGAGAAGAACACCGGAGGGTTGGTCAATTCATTTGAGTACAAGGGCTTCGTCTTCGATGGCGGGATCCGGGCGATCGAGAATTCGGGGATCGTAGCGCCCATGCTGAGGCAGTTGGGCTTGCAGGTGGATTTCCTGCCCAGCCCCGTCTCGATCGGCATCGGCGAGGATGTGGTCTGGATCGAGTCGAAGGCCAGCCTGACGGCGTACCAGGCGCTGCTGGAAAAGCACTTTCCCGCCAACAAGGACGACATCGCGGCCATCATGCGGGAAATTGTGAAAATCATGGGCTACATGGATGTGCTCTATGGCATTGACAACCCGTTGTTCATGGACTTGAAGCGCAACCCGGGCTACGTGTTCAGGACGATCCTGCCGTGGATGCTCAAATATGCGCTGACCGCGCCGAAGATTGCCCGCCTCCGCGAGCCGGTGGAGGCGTATCTCGCCAGGTTTTCGGCCAACCAGGCGTTGATTGACATGATTGCCCAGCATTTCTTTCAGAAGACGCCGACACATTTCGCCCTGAGCTATTTCAGCCTCTACCTGGATTACCGCTATCCCAGGGGCGGAACCGGCACGCTGCCCCAAGCCCTCGAGCGCTTCGTGCTGGACCACGGCGGCGAAATCCGGCGCGAGACCCTGATCACGAGTCTTGACCCCGGACGACGCCAGGCGGTGGATGACCGGGGCAATGTCTACCAGTACAAGAAGCTGGTTTGGGCCGCGGATCAGAAGGCGCTCTACCGGATCGTCAACCCGGCATCCATACCGGACAGGCAGGCTGGCGAACGCATCCGGGCCAGAAAGGAAAGCCTGGTGGGGAAAGTCGGCGGCGATTCGGTTCTGACCGTGTATCTCACGGTGGACATGGAGAGCAGCGCCTTCGGGCGCATCGCCAGCCCGCACTTCTTCCACACGCCGTCAACGGCCGGTCTTTCCCAGGTCAGGCTGGACGAACTGCGCATGGCTGGCCCAGAGAGCGCCGCCGGGCTGATCGCCGACCGGCCGCGCATCGAGGATTGGCTCAGACGCTACCTGGAACACACCACTTACGAGATTTCCTGCCCCGTTCTGCGGGATCACACGCTGGCCCCCGCGGGCAAGACCGGACTCATCGTCAGCTCGCTCTTCGAATACTCGCTAACGAAGCACATCGCGGCGCTGGGCTGGTATGACGAGTTCAAACAGCTCGTGGCTGATCACATGATCCGGGTGTTGGACGCCAGCATTTATCCAGGGCTGAGGGCCGCCGTCATGGACAGCTTCACGTCCACGCCGCTCACGATGGAACGGATCTCAGGCAACTCGGACGGCGCCATCACGGGGTGGGCATTTACCAATGATGTCATGCCGGCTGTGCGCAGTCTGCCGGGGGTGGCCAGTTCGGTGCTGACGCCGATCCCGGACGTTTACCAGGCAGGACAATGGACCTACAGCCCAGCCGGGCTGCCCATCTCGATTTTGACCGGCAAGTTGGCCGCGGACAGGGTCCTCAAGGCCCTGGCGTAAGGCCGGTCAAGCGCAGGCTCGCCTCCCAGACCCGCCGGCCCATCTCCCGATCCAGGGCCGGCGCGGCCGGTTTCTCTTCGATGGTCAGGTGAAAGAAGCGGCCGCTGACGTCCGCCAGTTCGGGCGCGGCCGCGAGGTAGTGCAGCGCTGCGCCGGAAATGGCGGAGTCCTTGAGCGTGCCCCAGATGATGTGATGCAGAAACCATCGGTACAACGGCCCGTTGTTGTTGCCGATGTTCGTCCTCACGTCCCCCGGATGCATGGCATTGATGGTGACGCCCGTGCCTTGCAGGCGGTCGGCGAATTCCCACGTGGCCAGCAGTTGCGCGACTTTGGACGCGCCGTAACCCCGATAGCCGTTGTAGCGCCTGTGCGCCCAGTTCAGATCAGCCAGATCCAGCCCGCCGAACCTGTGACCTTCGGAGTTCACCTGGATGATGCGGGCAGGCGCGCTCTGCTGCAGTCGTTCGAGCAGAAGGTGCGTCAGGAGAAATGGCGCGAGGTGATTCACACAGAACACCGTCTCGAAACCACCCCCGGTGAGGGTCCGGCTCGTCGAAAACAGCCCGGCTGAGTTGATCAGCACGTCAATCCGGGGATAGTCTCGCAGGAGAACCGCGGCCGCGGCGCGGACGCTGGCGAGATCGCTGAAATCTGCGAGGACGATTGCGACCGGCGCGTTGCTGCGTGCCAGCAGCTCCCTCTGCACAGCCTTCGCCTTATCGGGGTTCCGACAGAGCATGACGATGTGGGCGCCGGCGCGGGCAAGGCGTCTGACGGCCGCCAGCCCTACGCCTGAGGTTGAGCCGGAGACGACGCAGAGTTTCCCGGCCAGGGAAGCGGTGGTGGTCCCCTGGCTGGCCCGGCGGTTCGTGATGAACGCAAGTTCATCCGGCAACTTGAAGGCGGGCATGGCTTCTCCCTTCAACCAAAGACTCTGCGCATGAAGCGGCGATAGGGCGTCTTGAGCGGCGGGATTCCGTCAAGGATAGCGCCCCACAGGTCGAAATAGTCGCGTTGTGCGATGATGCGGCCGTCCTCGTGCAGAGTGAGCTTGGTGCTGCCGTAGACGGGATTGGGTGGATACTTCGTGAAAGCCATCGTCATGATCCAGTCCATCAGGATGATGTTGGAGTTCTGGGCGATGGAGAGGATCTGCATGTGCAGGCTCTGACAGCGCTGCGTCAGGCGTTCGCAGAGACCGACGAATTCCTCGATCCCTTCGATGCGCTGGATGGAATCCTGGAAAACGATGTCCGGGTGATAGTACGGATAGAGATGGGACCAGTCCGGTTTCCCGTCGGCGTTATAGGTTCGGCCCCACAACTCCCTGACGACACCGGTGTCCAGTGTCCTCAGCAGGCCGATTTCATTGTTCCCAAGCAGCGCGAGACTGAGGTTCGCCCTCTTTGGTTCCAGTTCTTCCAGTTCTTGCAGTTCTTTCCGCTCTTCCATATGCACTTCATCTCCAAATGTTTCTACGAGGTTCAGGGGGGGACCGGTCTGCCCCGGCCAGTCGCACATTATACCCGGCGAACGCGGTTCTGTCTACAGTTCAGGTGACGCCATGACCCCCACCAATACAACAAGGCCGGCCCACAGACCACAGCCTGCGACCGACCTTGTCCTCGTGGGCAGGCAAGTTATGTTTGGTGCGACACCTATCCGACCTCGCGGCCTCAGGCGCCTTGTCGAATCGCGGATGCCGGTGGCCGGTGGCGGCTGCGTCGCCAATCTTCCCTGACCTTTATGGTCGCGTTCTTTTGCTTGACGGCCAAGCCTCGTTCCTTTATTCATGGGCTTGCGTCAACGCGCAATTGCGTTTGGGTTCGCCGGAACTTCGCAATCTGGCGGCGCATGTGCGGCATGCAGCCCGCTAATTTACGAACTCTAAACGATCCCTGTGTACACTACGAGACATGGCGCCCCCGTCGCATCCCAGACAAGGAGAAATTGGACATGAGAACCCTGGAGTGTTGTGTGTGTCAGCGGCCGCTGGAGGGCAATGCGCCCCATCTGGGCAACCGGGCCTACTGCCAGGAGCATTGGGCCGCGCTCAGCCGCAGCCGCGGCAGCGTGTGGCGTGCGGGCTTGGCCAGCGTCAGCGCGCTGTTGGTCTTTGCCGTGGCCGCGGCTCTGCTGGCCGGAGCGATCAAGCCGGCGCTGAGCGGCGCCTGGCTGACGGCGGTAGGCGTCGTGCTGGCCCTGATCCCGGCGGCGCTGTGGTTGGTCTTCTTCTATGCCCAGGATCGGCTGGAGCCAGAGCCGAAGGGCCATGTGTTGGCTGTGTTCGTGTTCGGCGGGCTGCTGGCCAGCTCCGTCGGCATCCCCATCGTGCGCAATCTGTTCCGTGTCCAGGATGCGTTGGGCCGGGGTCTCTGGTTCGATCTGCTCGCTTCGATCCTGATCGTCGGCTTCGTACAGGAATTCCTCAAGTACGCGGCCGTGCGCTATTCCGTCTACCTCTCGCCCGAATTCGACGAACGTTTGGACGGCATCCTCTACGGGACCGCCGCCGGTTTGGGCTTTGCCACCCTGCTCAACATCCACTACGTGGTGGAGAGCGGCGGGGTCAATCTGGCCCTGGGCGTCATTACGATTGTCGTCAACGCGCTGGCCCATGCCAGTTTTGGCGGCGTCAGCGGCTATTTTCTGGGCCGCGCCAAGTTCGAAGAGGAACCGGTCTGGTGGCTGCCCGCCGGTTTGACGCTGGCCGCCGTGCTCAATGGCCTGTTCAGCGTGGCCCGCGGCGGCTTGACGCGCAGCGGCTCGGCGCTGGCCGGTCAGACGATCACTCCCTGGTACGGTCTGGCGCTGGCGGCCGTCGTGGCGGGCGTGACCCTCTATGCGGTGATTGGCCTCATGCGCCGCGCCAACCGGCAGACCCTGGCCGGCGCCGACGCCCCGTGACGATCCCACGTGCGAACGCATTTCAGAAAGGACGAACGACCGATGTTACAATCAATTACACGCAGCCGGTCTGACCGCTGGGCCGATGGCGCGGTCATCGGCGCACTGATCGCCGCCCTGCTGCTGGGCGCAGTCGTCGTGAACCTGGCGCAGGGCCAGCGCAGTCAATTCAGCAATGCCGAGGCTGGCCTGACCGTGGCATATCCGCAAGGCTGGCTGCTCCAGTCAAGCGCCGATCTGGCCTTCCAGGCCATCAACCCCGAATCAGGCACTTTCAAGACAACCTACCAGGCGCGCACGATGCCGATTGCGGCGGGCGGCCCAATCACGCCGACCCTTGCCCTGGCGCTCAACAACATGGCGCTCGACCGCGGACGTCAGGAGACGGCCTATCGGCTGTTCGAGATCAGCGAGGGCGCGCCGGTGTCCGGTCAACCAACGATGGAAGCCAACTACGTCTACATCTCTGCGCCCAGTGATCCCTTTGCCCAAACCGCGCCGGTTGTCGTACACGGCCTGGATATCGCCGTTGCGCGCGGCGACCAGGCCTACATTTTCAGCCTGCTGGCCGCCGAAGGCGATGCCTTCGCGGCGGCCGCGCCAAATTTTCGCCGCTTCGTACAGTCTGCGGCGCTGCGCTGAGCCGTTCTCTGCCGCAGATGTTCGCTGAAAGGAACAATCGAGATGAATCGCATCTTCCGTCTGTTGAGCATTCCACTGATCGTGGCGCTGCTGCTGACCAGCCTGGCGCCCGCGGCGCTGGCCCTGGACAGGCCAGGACGCCTGAAGATCATGTCCGCCGTGGTCCAGGTCTGGTGGATCACCGAAGAAAACGGCAATCTGCGCGGCGGCGGCGTCGGGTCTGGCACGCTCATCTCGGCCGATGGGCTGGTGCTGACCAACCACCATGTCGCTGTGCCGAGGTTCAGCGAATTCAACCGTTTGGGCATCGCCCTGACGACGCGCTCGGATCGGCCGCCGCAGGTGCTCTATCTGGCGGAAATCGTCGCTGATGACGCCCGGCTCGATCTGTCCGTGCTGCGCATCTCACACGATCTCAACCTGCGCCCCATCCAGTCCAGCCAGTTGAATCTGCCTTTCGTTGCCCTGGGCGACTCTGACAATCTGGATGTGGGCGACGAGCTGAACATCTTTGGCTATCCGGGCATCGGCGGCGACACCGTGACCTTTACGCGCGGCGTTGTCAGCGGCTTCACGCTGGACGCCAGCATCGAGGGCCGGGCCTGGATCAAGACCGACACCACGATTGCCGGCGGCAACAGCGGCGGGACAGCGGTGGACGCCGATGGTCTGCTGGTGGGCGTGCCGACGATCGCGGCCGCCGGCGAGGACACGGATGTGGTTGATTGTCGCCCGGTGAACGACACCAATCACGATGGCAAGCTTGACGACAAGGATTCCTGCGTACCGATCGGCGGCTTTCTGAACGGATTGCGCCCGGTCAACCTGGCCAGGCCGCTGATCGAAGCGGCGCGGCAAGGGGTGGCTTCGCCGGGCCAGAGCAATCCAGGCGCCGGCGAGACCGCGCCTGCGCCGGCGAGTCAGCCGCGCTTCTTCAACCTGCAGTTTGCGTCCGGCGTGAGCGAGTCGCAGCAGCCAACGACGCTGATCAGCAGCCTGCCCTCCGGCAGCCGTCAGATGTACATCTTCTTCGACTACGAGAATATGGCCGATGGGATGCGTTGGGAGATGCAGGTCTCCAAAGATGGCAAGGACGAACCAGATCTGGGAATGTCGGCCGACGGCTGGGTCGGCGGGGCGACGGGCAACTGGTGGGTCGGTTGGAGCGACACCCCCTTCGCCGACGGCCTGTATCGCATGCGCTTCCTGGTCGAGGGCCGTCAGGTGGCCGAAACCCAGATTCAGGTTGGCGTCGAAACGCCGCGCGCAGCCACGTTTGCCAACATTGTATTCAGTCAAGACTACACGAGTGCGGGCGAACCGTCCGAGTCGAGCCGTCTCTTCCCGGAGGGGACCAAGCGCCTTTACTGGTTCTTCGAGCATCAGAACATGACCGTTGGCGCCCAGTGGGGTTACACCTGGTTTTTCGAAGGCAAGGCGGCAGATAGCGCCACGCTGACCTGGGATGGGCCGCCCGACGGTCTGATGCGCATGGTGCTGACCAACGACACCGGCATGGCGGCGGGCAACTGGCGGTTGGAGCTGACGATCGGCGATCAGCCGGCAGCCCGCGCCGATTTGACCGTCGCCGGGAAGCAGGGCGGCGGGCCTGTCTTCCAGCCGTTTGTCTTTTCGCGCAACGTGGATAACAAGACGGGCAAGCCGCTCGACACGGAGACCAGCTTTCCGGCCGGCATCACCGCTTTCTACGCCTTTTCGGACTTCGCCGGCATGCAGAACGGCTTGAAGTGCGCCAACCGCCTGTATCTGAACGGCGTCAAGCTCATGGATAATGCCTATGTGTGGGGCGACGAGTGGCTGCCCTGGGCGGGCGAGTCGGGAACCTGGTCGAACGTGTTCAGCGCCAGCGGTAACGAAATGCCCAACGGCGAGTACACGTTAGAGCTGGTGGTGGAAGGTCAGGTGGCGCAGCGAGGTTCGGTGACGATCGGTGGCGCTGCACCGGCGCCCACACCCGCGCCGGCGCCCGCCAGTCCCGCCGCCGGCGTGCAGGTGCAGGGGGTCATCAGCGACGCGGACACAGGGCGGCCCATCGCCGGGGCGTTCTTCATCGTGCTCAAGCCGGGGATCAAGGTCAGCGCGTTCAAGTGGACCGACGACGAGGTCTACTCGATGACCAAGAGCGACCGCCAGGGTGTCTTACAACTGCCGTTGCCCCTGTTGCGCGGTCAGTGCTACAGCGTCGTGATTGCCGCCGAGGGCTACTGGACGCACAATGAGGATGACGCCTGCGTCAATCAGAAGACGCCAGACCAGGTGGAGCTGCAGATTCAGATGCAAAAACGCTGACGCGAATCACCTGACAATTGGAACTGCTGCCTAAACCCATGACCCCCACCAATACAACAAGGCCGGCCCACAGACCACAGCCTGCGACCGACCTTGTCCTCGTGGGCAGGCAAGTTATGTTTGGTGCGACATCTATCCGACCTCGCGGCCGGCGCTCAACCCGCGCCCGCAGCTGCCGCTCGCGCGACCCGCCGCCTGGCAAACGCCGCGGGGAACACTGTCATTGTCGCCGGTGAGGGCAGCGTTTGTCTGCCTCTCCCAGCCTTTACGTGCGCCTCGCCCACAGCGCCAGTCTGGCATACCTCAGGCGCCTTGTCGAATCGCGGATGCCGGTGGCCGGTGGCGGCTGCGTCGCCAATCTTCCCTGACCTTTATGGTCGCGTTCTTTTGCTTGACGGCCAAGCCTCGTTCCTTTACCGGCGTTCTCTGTGGTTGTGGCTCGCTTAGAAATCTTGACGCTTGACGTCGCATATCCAGTGTGATTGGGCATCATAGAGAGCGAGAGGTCCGCTTGCCACCCCGTATCCGCCTTTCCGGCGCCTGAATCCCCTCGACTGGTAACTCATCCCCCAGCCCACCATCCGTCGTCTCACCCACGCACGGTCGCTCCCACGCGCATCCCACCCATCCAAATTTGACAAGTCTTTACAAAGCAGAAGGCGATTAGTTGTCTTGCGACTCCGCGACATCCGCACCGCCCCCGCCCCCCGGAGAGCGTTTCAATCGCCCGAAGGCGATTAGTTGTCTTGCGACCCCGGAGAGCCCATCCAGTTCGCCGACTCCGATCTGTGTTTCAATCGCCCGAAGGCGATTAGTTGTCTTGCGACAGACATGAGCTGACCGTGATTCATAAGATAGCTCTGAGTTTCAATCGCCCGAAGGCGATTAGTTGTCTTGCGACAACGACCTGCTCCGATGTTATGGATGTCCAAGCAGGGTTTCAATCGCCCGAAGGCGATTAGTTGTCTTGCGACTCGCCCGCAAAGTCACGACATGCAGAATAAGTGCGCACGTTTCAATCGCCCGAAGGCGATTAGTTGTCTTGCGACGCTGAAACGTGATGCCGCTCCGGCGATTTCGACCGCTCGTTTCAATCGCCCGAAGGCGATTAGTTGTCTTGCGACGAGCGCGAGTCCATCGTCAACAGCGTCTTGGGCGGATGTTTCAATCGCCCGAAGGCGATTAGTTGTCTTGCGACGCAGCCGCAGCAACAGGTCCCTCAGGGGTACTACCCGCCGTTTCAATCGCCCGAAGGCGATTAGTTGTCTTGCGACCAGGATTCTCCCGACTTCAGGCGCGCGATAGCCAGAGTTACGTTTGTGACATATGTCAGTATACCCTAACTACCCTCGGTCGTCGTAGTAAACAATTCTGGATGATACGTTTGCGCCTGCGCCACGTACTCTCGCACCACACTCTGCCCACGACCAATCATAACACTGATCGTAGCCACCGCCAAACCCTGTTTGAGCAGCAAACAGACCCGCTCATAGTCTTTCAAATAGCGCTCAACGCTCTTGAGTGAGTGCCCGCTCTCCCGCGAACGTCCGGCGCCTCCAAACCCTGCTCGTGCAGCCGAATGATCTCTCCCTTGTGCGTCGGCCGACTGCCCTGATCCATCTTGTAGCCCTTCAGCGGCAACGGCTTCCCGTCTCCGCTTGCTCCGTTGCTACTGCCTTGCGCACCCGATCCATCCCGATCCCCAGAATCACGCTCAACTCAGCCACGGTCAATAGCCCTCCCTGCTCGGCCGCCGTCCGTACCAGTCGCGCAACCTGTCGCCGATGACGTGCCTGTAAACGCGCTCCGGCCTGTTCCCGACCACACCGCTCCACGCGCTCCTGCCACTCTTCCGGCGCCAGCAGCGGTAACACCACTGTCACCGTCTTGTACTCCTCGGTCGCCTTCCCTGGCTGCGCCTTGTGTCCCTCGTCTCCGGTGCATGTCCAGATCAAATCCCCGCTGTGTAACTGTCAAGCGACAATTAGATTTACACATCAGCGACAATTAGAATTACCCATTTTGAATGGTTAGTTTCGAATTGCCTCAACCTGGCCAGGCTGAGCCTGACCCATTTCCTGTGATTGGCGGCGGGCGGCTGCTTCCGCTCGCATACTGGTCATTTCGGACCCGAACTCGATGATCCGACTGTGATGAACCACGCGGTCGATCGCCGCGGCCGTGGTCAAGGGATCTTTGAAGATTTGATCCCACTGTGAAAACACGAGATTGGAGGTGATCACTACGCTGCGGCGCTCATAACGCTCAGCCAGAAAAGTGAATAACACTTCCATTTCTTCCCGGCTCTGCTGAACATAGCCGATGTCATCGAGGATGACCACCTGAAAGCGATCGAGCCGTTTCAGTTCCGGTTCCAGTGCATAGTCCCGTTTGGCTCGCAGTAAGCCGTCGACCAGTTTATAGGTCGGAGTGAACCAGACGCTGTAATCGTGGTGAATCCATTCGTAAGCCAACGCGCGGCCAAATGTGTTTTCCCAGTCCCGGGTTGGCCCAAAAATCAATATGTTTTCTGCCTCCTTGATGAAACCGCCCTCGATCAGGCCAGCTAATTGGCGGCGCAAGCGTAAAGGCAGCCGGGACTGCTCAAACCGGGCCAGGGTTTTGTCGGGTGGTAGGTGAGCCTCACGTAGCAAGCGCTCAACCCGACGCTGCTGGCGACCGGCTGTTTCCTGCTCTAACAGATAGAGCAGGAAACTCTCGAGAGACCAGTCCTGCTGCTGGGCCAGGCTCAGGGCTTCCGGTACGGCCTCGGCGATGCTGGGCAGCCGCAGGCGTTTGCAGTGTTGCGCAATTGGTTCAAGCACTGTCATCGTTCACCTCCCTGAGTAGGGCATCGTACTGGGCCAGATTGACTGATGATGTCGCCAACTGGGGTATCGCTGGTGATGGAGACTTGATCAAGCGTTCAACGTCGGTGTCATCCCAGGTTTCTGGACTCTCCAGCAAACGTTTCAGTGCGGCTTCCACGTCACTTTCCAGGGTGTGCGCCGCCCAATGCACGATGCGTAGGTAGATCAGGTCGGCTTTGCGCGGTGAGTGCCACTGGTTCAAGATTTCCCAGGCTTGCCGGAAAACAACGGTCGGAAACAAGGCTTCCCGGTAACGGTAATCCCGAAAGCCGCCGGGTTTGCGTAGCAGGCTATCCACTAAGTGCCGATAGTTCAGTTGATACTGATTTTGGCCCACAAGGCGGGGCATCTTTGCCATCAGGTTTCGCCGGAAGTAGACTTCCAGGTGCCACTCATGGATGTGAACGATGACCATTTGGCCCAATCAGGCTGGTCGGTACGGAGTAGGCATTGTGCTGCACCCGGATCATGCTACCCCGGCCGACTCTCACCCGGCATTCTTGATACGATTCCAGCGGAGGTACCGTCAGTGGCTTCATCACCGCTAATTCCTCGGCCAGGCGCTCCCGCCGACGTTCGTTGCGCCGGGTCATCACCTGAGCGATGAAGTGCTCATAATCTGTCACGGAGGCAAAATCCGGCTGCTGCGCAGTAGCAGATGCTGGCGCAACGCCTGCTTGAGCGCACCGTTGGCCGCTTCGATGTCACCGTTCTCTTCGGGGCTGCCGACATGGATGGTCCGCGGCTGCATCCCATAATGCTTCAAGAGAGCCAGGTAAGCCAGATTATACTCCGGCCCAACTCATCGCTGGCGCTCAGTGAGTGGGTAACCGCCGACGAATTGTCGGTCTGATGGTACACCGGCACCGCGCCCAAGTTGAACAGGGTCACCTGCAAGGCGCGCTGGTACGCCAATAGTGATTCCGATTGTGCCACCACCCCCATTCCCAGTTGGAGTAGGGTAACACGCTGTGAATCAGCACATGCTTGAAGGACTCACCGGCAATTGTCGCCCCTAACTCCGTTAGCCAGGTGCCATCCGTCTGCAGAATTTCGCCTGGTCGGTGGACCTGCGCCAAAACAGCGATCTGGGCCAGGTGTATCGCCCGCCACTCGGCTATCCGCCGTTGTAGGGTTCGCAACTGGCCTTCCTGATACTTATCTGGCTGCTGTTCGCACAACCACTCGAAAAGCGTTTTGGCTTCCAGTTCTGGAGCAGCTGCTAACATCTGCTCTACCTTCGGCCAATAGTCACTAAACGGGTCGTCTCGCGTGCGATATGCCCGTGGTTGCTGCACTTCACTGGGAAGTTGTTCCAGCTCCTCATACTTAGCAACCGTTTTTCGACTTTTAATGTTCGCTTTGACGGCCGATTGTTCTTGGGTACGGCCTTTCGTTCGTTCACGCATTGCTAGCCTCACTTGAGCATCGGTACAAGTCATCTTATCCTCCCTCTCCTTCATGATCAGAGGAAGTTTACCTGACCTGCCTGCTGCTTCCTAGTGGGCAGTTCTAATTGTCGTCAATGAGTAATTATAGTTGTCGTTGAACACACGTCACCTGCGACGCCATCTTCGTCAGCTACCAAGGCCAGGGTCTCTCCACTACGGCCATCCATCTGCGTTCGTTCGCCTACCGTACACAGAGCCGGTGTCCCCCTCACCCTCCACCGCCTGCGTTACCTCGCCAACGACCCCCCCGCCCTGCCCCGGGCTGCGTGCCGCCAGACCCCGCCCGGAACCGCTTCTTGCCCGCCACCACCCAAGGCGCATGGCTGCCAATGATCGTCCGGTGCAATGCCGACTACAATGCCGCCTGCGCGCAAACCGGCACGGGCCGAAATTTAGGCTCAAAGGGCGGCGCCTTCGGGTCCATGAACCCTAAACGCATTTCCCGATCATTTAGTTGCCCCACGCTACGACCAGGCCTGCACTACGGCCACGATCAACGTATGCCGCCATGCTGTGCGCGCGCCCCAGCCCACGGCCGCCCGCCAATGCTGAGAACATTGCATTCCTGGAACGCTATCAGGCGTGGCTGCTCAGCGGCGGCGCTAGTCTGCCGTTATCAGAATCCTCTACATCCCCACGGCCGGTCACGTCTTGGGCCTCAATCTTAAGCCACACAGCCAACTCGACCTGGACACCGACCTGGGCCAAGGCGCTCGCCTACATCCAAGCCAAACAACTGAGGTGCCGAATGGACGACATGTGTCGTAACGCCTGGGCCAAGTTTTGACCCCCTTCGCTCGTCATGAGCCGGGGTCAACTCGAAAGCAAGGCCCACCCGTTTGGAGGGTGACCCGTACATACCGCCGGTCTCTGCAGTGGCTTGTGTCCGAACTGACGCGTTATCAACACCTCCGTCAAGCCAACTGGCGCCCCGCTCGGCTGGAAGAGACAACATCCGACGCTTCTGGAGCGGCCACCTCCGTCTCTGGCGCTGGCTGTGCGAACACCATGCCGTGACCCAGTTAACGGATGTCAAACGCCAATACATCCTGGACTATGTGGATCACCCATCGGCTGCCGGTTGCGCCAAAGCATCAAACCGGGGACCTCCTCGCCTTGCACGCCTTTGTGCTCTTCCTGCAAGACAACGATCACCGTTGCCGCAGGCGTTGCTGCGCTGCGCTATCTCAAGGAACCGGATAGCCTCCCCGTTTCTTGACCGACGATGAGGTGCGTCGTTTGCGCTGACTGCGAGCAACGCGCGTCGCTCAGGCCAGAAGCTATCGCATCAGCACGCGATGCCCTGGCGGTCGCGCCGCCTTCACCACCTCAGCATGGCAGGGCGGGCTGCGCCTGGGTGAGGTCGAAGAACTGCGCCTTCGACGATCTCAATCTGACTGCCCGCCAACTCACCGTCCGCCGGGACGGGGCAGCAGGATCGCCCGTCTATCTCACCGAATATCACCATGCAGGCGCTCCAGGCCTATCTGGCCGGGAGCGGTATGGGGCCAACCAACCACGTCTTTCTCTACCGCAACCAACCGGTCTGCAAGACTTACTGCGCAGTCGCATCAAGGCTGCTGGCGTACGCACTGGCATCAAAGTCTACCCCCATCGCCTGCGCCACACCTGTGCGCAACTGCTCAACGCCGGCTGCCCCATCACCTCGATCCAAAAGCTGCTGGGACACCGTCGGCTCAACTCCACCTTTGGTCTACGCGCTAAGTCCACGACCAGACCGTCGCGGCTGACTACTTCGCCGCCATGATACGGGTCGAATTAACGCCCGATCAGACTCCAGCGCCCCAGCCGACCCACCCCCCCATGTCAACGACGTTGTCACCGAGGAGACCTCGCTGGCGCTGCTCGCGCGGCCTGGCAAGTTGGCCCCTGCCTCGACGCAGAACGGCTGACCCTGGTAAGCGCAATTGCGCCGTCTGCTTCAGGTCCCCAACACCGCTGGCGCCGCCACCTTCGGTACCTCCCCACGTGTGCCGCACCTAGCCGTGATTCAGGCAGCTGCCGGCGTAGACGGCAGAAACTGGCGAACGTCATCACCGACGATGTTGGCGCTGGGCGGAGTCAAAACTGGTTCTGCCAGAGGTTCCCTGGCCTCTTGCCGCAACTGCACTGCTCCGAAAGCGCTTAACGCAAACTTCCCCCCACCCTGCGTGGGGGGCGAGACCAACAAACCTAATCTTCGAAGTGTTCACGCTGCAAACAGTCTCGGTAAGACGGCATGCCAGACGTATGGCTCAAAGCTACCGAGATCATCGCCCACACCGAATACGCCATTGACAAGGCCTACTCTTGCCAATCCCGATGTCGGCTTGGTCAGACGCCTGGCGAGACCGAAGAAGAAAGATCCGTGATTGTTTCCAGCTTTACCGCCTACGAGATTGGGGCATGGCTGATGGTACCCAGACCTTTTCGCTCAGAATCCGGATCGCATCGCGCGCAGCGTGCCTACGGCACCTGTTTTCTCGCCTCCCTCCAACGGGCGATGAATAGCATCCAGCTACCAGTGTGACCAACAAGATCACGACACTCACTGCTCCCAGTCTGCCGGCAACACTGATATGTTGCATAACAAGCCTCCTGGCAGCGTCCATCAGAACCAACGATCCAGCACCAAGAGGTTCCATGCGTGTGTGATGTCCGTCAACCCCACGGACACGGAATCGAACACCGAGGCGCAGCTGCGATTTTCCGATGCTGACATCTGACCAGCTATTGCGCCAATCGCCATGAAATTGCGTGATTTCGCTCCCCCGTGTTGAGCAAACTGCCGCCCGGGGCCGTACTCCGCCCCCATGGTCAGCGCCCAAGCCCAATGATGCACATTCGCATCGTCATCTGGGGGTGCCCATGAACGAGGCAGGCAACCCCTGCCGATCAAAATAAACCCAGGTCTCGTGGGATTCCCTGCATTGCTGACCGCCGGCCAAGCGTTTGGCGCTTCCAAGCGATTGGCTGACCTCCAGACAGGCTACCAATGTCTCTGGTGGACATACCCTCTTCGTCAGCTTTGCACCAACCGTCGGGTTTCAGCGCGCTTGGCATGTCATTCCATGACCAGTTAGCAGGTCGGTTGTCTCGGAATACGCTCTCCAGGTTTCCCTGGACGTAGTTACCGTCAGCGTCGCAGAAGACTGACCAATTCCACTCGCCAGGAGAAGGCTATCGAGAACAGACGAATCAAAATGTCTTCGGCCGTCGGCGCACGATGAGCATCTGCTCAAATTCGTCTTGCCACGCCATCCAACGGATCGTGGCCTGATGGATCGATAAAGCGTAGAGATTATTCCGGCAGTAAGAGTAGCGATTGAGATTTTGCGGATCGCCAGGATTGGGTATAATGCTGTCGGGTTGGATCCAATCCGGTTAAGATAAGGGTCGTAGTATCTGGCGTTGTAGAAATACAACCGCCGCCACCTCGTCCAGCACTGTCCGGTGAAGCGCCGCTGCGTCGGCGTCGCGCCGAAGGTGTAGCGGCTCTCGCCCACGGC